>NZ_JATABF010000049.1:0-72846 GCF_036533715.1 Vibrio sp. M260121
TGCCAGAAGACTTAGAGAAAGGAGAGTTAAGACCTTTAAACCTTAATAATAGTGATAAATATTGAGTCGATATGAGAAAGATAAATTACGTCTTATCAATAACTTAACCCTCTAAACGTACACTTTCGTTCCGTTGGACCTCAAACCCCGTAATGCTCTTGCTAGAGCTGTTTTTATGCATCGGCTTGGGGAAATAAGAGATCGAAGACTTGAGAATCAAAGCTATCGAGCAAGTGGACTGACTCTACTTACAGCAGCAATTACATTATGGAATACGGTGTATATAGAAAGAGCTATAGAGGCCCTTAAACGAAAAGGTATCGAAGCGGATGGAGATCTGATTGCTCACCTATCGCCACTTGGTTGGGAACATATTAACCTCAGTGGTGATTACATATGGCGCACCAATACCAAGTTATCACCGAAAAGATTTAGGTCATTAAGGCCTGTGGATTTAAAGTCGTACAAGAAGCCTTAACGTAGGATATTTTCCGTTTTCCAAGCGGACCCCATATAGAAGACGGGTGATTTTTGCCATTCTGTAGCAATCAGAGAATGGAGCCAGCAAAAATCACCCTAAATTTAGCTATTTAACGTAATAGGCATAATCTACCCCACAGATGTAAGCCCTATTTAGAAATGTCCTCTTTTCTCGCTAGCTCTGGAGAGTAACCAAAATCACAAGCGATACGAACGGCCATACTTGGCCGTCGTTTAAACGCTCGATCAAAATACTGCGTAAACAATCGAATGTATTCGTCATACGATGTGCCACTGTCCTTACTCGCTCGATCTGCAATATCTTCAATCTGACTTTGCCAGTGGTGGGGATTCATACGTTGCTCTCTCATCATCAATTTAACTCTGTAGTATTTGATGTGTGAGCGTTGAGATAGTTCTCGATAGATTTACGACTCACGAATGATCCAACAAAGGAGCGTTGGTGAGCGCCAAAAAATCCGTTGTCCATCATACGAACGAGGACACGCAGCTCATCATCACTGATGATTTCGTTTAGGGTGTGGTTAATGCTACAATTCACTTGCATCTTAATTTCCTATATTTTGAGGTGTTTGCCTCTCAGCGCAAGTTTGCCGACCTAGCTGAGAGGCTCTTATATGTATTACATGTGTAATACATATTTCATGGCATTTTATCAATTACCATAGCTAATTGATGATTTAGCTCAACAACCTCTTCTTCTGATAGATTGTTTTTATATTCAACTAGTGCCCGATATAGCTTAGCTGCTGATGATTTATGAGTAGTTAACAAATCTACTTCATCAACCCAGTCCCCAATAGCTTTCTTATCAGCTAAAGATACTCTCAATGTCAAAGGGGGGACTTTATATGACGTAGTCACTTTTTTCTTAACGGTAGTGATACCACCATCAATCTTAGTCTTATTGTCAGTTTTCAATGATATTGACGTTGACGCGCCTTTTTTTCGAAGTTTACTCACCTGTATTACCTATGTATTACATATCAATAATGAAGCTTGCTAGCTTTCGATAGTCATTGTTAACTAACGAACCTTGCTTATAGAAACGAACAGGGGATGATACCGCATTGGCTTGACCAACATGCTCTGAGCGTCGTATAGCGAATGGCAAAAGTTTGTCTTGGACAGTGTCCAACTCTTCATCAATAAATTCATTGATAACCGTGTTACGAACATCAACTTCATTTCTCAATATAAAATAATTAGCGTCTTCATCCTTAATTTCTGAAACAGCTTCAAGCAAAGGATTAATACCATCCAGAGAGAATGCCCCAGAATCTACAGGGATCAAGATGAGATTCGATGCTTGGATTGCATTGAGAGTTGTTAACGATAAATTTGGAGGGGTATCAAGGAGCACGTAATCATAAACATCATTTAGTTTTGCGAGCTGTTTTTCCAATATACGTTCACGATTAATTTTTGTTAGTGAAGTTTCTATAACCCTTGAGAGTTGAAAATCAGCGGGAACAATATCTAGATTTTCAATAACAGTATCGCCAACGCAAGTTGGACGAATAAGATCGATAATAGACACAACTTTAGGCTTATCAAACATAGCAGCAACAGTGACATTAAAATCAAACTCTCTTAGCCCTGTGAGAGTTTTAGAACAATTACCTTGTGGGTCTAGATCCATGACTAACACCTTATTTTTTCTAGCCAGTTCTGACGCTAGATTAACAAGGGTTGTTGTTTTACCTACTCCACCTTTTTGATTAGCTACACCAATAACTTTCATAATGACTCCATGTATTACATATGTAATACACAATAACACCCACCAAGAACAACGTCAACACCAAAATATGTATTACACATGTAATACAGCTAAATACATCCCACTGTAGTTGAAATAATTGCACTATACACACTCGTGTGTATAATATTTGTTAGGTCGGAGGTAATATGAAATCTAAAGACCTAATAGATGAACTGCTCGCCGCAGGATGTGAGTTTGTAAGGCATGGGAAAGGAAGTCACCAGATCTGGAGATCTCCAATAACTGGAAAGAAATTTCCTGTACCACACCCGAAAGGCTCCTTACCAATAGGCACAGTACGTTCTATCAAAAAAGACGCGGGCATCTAGCCCGCGCACTTGGAGGTAACGATGTGGTTTACATTGGGTGTAGAAACACCAAAAGATAAAGATTCCTCTTACGGGATCGTCGTTCCAGCTCTTTGTAATGAGCATTATTCCTGCTATAGCGCATCAGATAGCAGTAAAGAGATAGCGGCACATTCAGCAGAAGCGATAGAAAGCATTTTAGAAGAAATGCTTGCCGATGGTTTTGATGTGTTAGGACTAGAAGACCAGGGAGCATTGATTTATAAAGAAGATCAAAGCTACAGTTTTTGTGATGTTTGGTTACAAATAGAAATTGACGTAAGCAAATACAGTGGTAAAAGCCAAAGAGTCAATATTTCTCTACCAGAATCACTACTAGCTGTGATCGACCGTAAAGTAGAGAATAGTGATCTCTATCGAGATCGAAGTCATTTCTTAGCTATCGCAGCCAGAAATGAGCTGTGATGGTTAAAGTACAATAGTTCCAAACATAATGGCGAAGTGTTAATGACATTTCGCCATTTTTTTATTTGTACAATGTGACGTTGTAACTATTAATTTCATGAGGAGCTGTGCGACGAATACTAGAACGCGCTCACGCAGTGAGTAAGAAGCGTCCTATCCGAGTGCTCAGAAGCTTTTTTTGATTCACAGTGGTTCCGGTACGAAAATTGCCCTTCCTCCTGCTAAGCCCGGGCGCTTGCGCCCTAAGAGGCACTGAAAATGAAGAGTATGCGGAGTTTATCGCTGTGCTACGGTGGTGAAGGTCTTGGGGCCCGTCAAAAGCCTTTCACTTAGGCTGTTTAAGGGGATTGAACGTGATGGCTTTTGATGGGAGGTACTTTTTGTGCACAGCGAAGCGGCGCTACTTAACAAGTAAATATATTTATATATTTCTAATATAAGTGGTTAATTACGTTAGTAATTAACTCTTAAAGAATCCCGCCTTAAACTATATCTCCGATGCTATGGTCTAAATTAAAATGATATGGACAGGCTTATCCACAACTGACTGTATATTCACAAAACAATACTGATTACAGAGTAGAACGGCCAAAATAGTGGGGAATTATTGAGCTAAAAGAAAGGAGAGGGGACAAACTTTATCTTATTGAGGGGGGAGTTACCTCATAGCTACGTAAAGTGCCAACACCAAAAGCCGCAACAAAGCGGCTTATGCAACAAAAGAATGGGGGATTAATGCCAGGATGTCACCAGTTCGGGCAACACATCATCCCCATAAGGATTAATGTCCGGTGGCCGTCCCTGCGGATAGCGTAATTGATTGAGACGCCACAGATATTCTTTTCGCTTCTTCGTCCAGAAACCATCAGAGAATGGGCTGTATGTCGCGTAGATATTTGATAACCTCTTCGCTATCATCGACTCTTTCGCTTGAGCCAATGATTCTTTCATTTTGTCTTGAAAATGAATACCGAAGATCTCAATAAATTGATGAGTGAACCACTTGTACGCAGCTTGAGATTTGATGGAAGGGATCGCTTCAATAGCTTCGTCATTAGCACCTTGCTCTCGCAGCTCCTCACGAAGTACAGCCGCTTCTGGTTGAGCTAAATAGCAAGACTCAACTTCCAAAAATCCTGAAAGCTTAAGCATTTTTACAACATCGGTATACTTTGTCTTTGAGATAGGTTGTCGCCAGATTTGAGTGAACAAACCGCGTAACTCGTAATGCGTCACGCCACGTAGCAGCTCATTACCGTTCTCATCGAGAATAGGTTGCTCATTTTTGCTTTTATCTGCGTAGCGGCCAATACGATAACCATCAACATTCATCGTACAAAACATAGCTGTGACAACTTGCACAATGGCAAGACGTTGTTTGGCTTGCAACGTCTTCATACCACTTTTGCATTGATGTAGTCCCATCAAACGCCCTTGGTGGCAACGACGAGGATCGTCAATAAAATCACAGAAGGCGAGTAGTATTCGCATTTGAAAGTAAGTGATCCATTTCATCGGCTTACCATTTTTTTTCCGTTGGGGTAAACCATACTCTTCAAGGTAAGATTGGATCACTTCAAGATCATCGCGCTCTTTGGCTTTTAAACGAGACTCATCACGATTGTACTTGTTGAACTTTTCAAGCACCGCAAGATATTTGTCTGGCAATTTTCCAAGACACAGCACTCGGATATGCAAACGACATAATCGAGACTCTAACGATTCTTGGTACGTGGTATGATGCGCAAATTCGGCGCTACGATGACGAGGATTACGCTGGGACATGCCACACCCTCATATCACTAGACACTTTCCAAACGAAAGTCAAAGCGGATATGCAAGGATGCGGTATACACCAACGGTGAAAAATATTAAATAAAGCCATGTTAGATTCCATCAGATTTTGGGGAGGTTTGGTTGCTAAGCCAAGCCAATATCCCATGACTTTATAGAAAAAGATCAAAAAGATCAACTGCTTAAATTTTAAACACGAAAAAGCCGTCTACTGATGGGAAGACGGCTCGTTTGCGAATGCTATCTAGTCAGATTAGCGGTCTGACACACTCTAGTCTTTGAAAAATACACTACATAGAGAACTCTATGTAGCAGTGCTTTATGTAATGCACTCAACATCAAAAACTATGTTAATTCTAAAGAACATATTAATAAAAATCAAGTACTCATACAAAGAATCAGAGCTTCCAATTTAAACTATAAGTCAAAATAGAAACTTCATAAGAAGCCTTATTAATGGAAGACACTATAATAGATGATATAAAAGTCATCACTCAAATACTATTACCAGAATTAGGAGAACGTCAATCGATGTCTCTATTATTATTTTATTTTTACGGAAGAAAACGCACTGCATCTATTTTAAACATTTCACCTTCAAGTGTTAGAGATAATGTATTTCGAGCTAGATCACATTTAAAGAGCTTAAATAAAATTGACGATGTAGAGCGTCTTTTGATAAGAAAAATCTTACAAAACATTAACTGCGAACAATAGTGTTATTAAAATTTTTATTAAAAACCCATCAAAGATCACACTAGTTGCATACTCGATGTATGCAACCTAGAATTTTTTTTGGGTTTTATTTAATGCTACTTTGCTACAACTGAGTAGAAGGAAAGCATCATGACAGCACGTACAAACCAAAAACTACAACGCAATATAACAATGTTATGCCATTACAAAGGTTTTAAGAAAAAAGATGTATTTGACGCAGTCAAAATACCCAATACAAAACGTAATTTGACAGTAGATGATCTTGATAAAATTTCTCAATACTTAAAAGTAACCATATTAGATTTTTTCTAAATAGATGATAGAAAGCGCGAATATTAATTTTAAACTAAAGGTCAAAAAAAAAGTTTATAGAACACTAAAAAAGTAGACGATAGGTACGTCCAAGGCTAAAGCGATTTTTTCCAATGTTGTAATTGTCGGACTTTTACGGCCATTTTCTAAACGGGATAAATGTGCGACGGACAATCCTGACTTACTTGCTAAGTCTTCTATTGTAAGCTTTTTTTTCTTTCTAGCCTCCTTAATTTTTTTCCCAACAACAATACTTGCTGTTCCAACTTCACTTTGCATAAGTGTCCCATTTGATTTCATTCCCACAACATAGTTCTACATCTCAGACTCTAGTTATCTTTGCAAACAAAGGACAAATCAATAATTTGACCTTTAGGACAAAAATTTTTACTATGCTCTTGTTCTTTAACAATTCGCGCCAAGGCAGACCGTTCGCCGCTATCGCGCTCGTCGAGATGACGACATGATACGGACGTTAGAACGGCCGACGAAGAGGCCACGTAGCATCATTGCTGCGGAAAAAATGCTCTTCAATCACACCCATCCGCAAAGCGGCGGAGGCTGGGCGTTGTTCATAAGCCGGAACAACTCAACGTGCAGGCTTTTATCAACGGTTAAATGAAGAGCAATATTCATGACAGCTAAAGTTCGTTGCTTTAAAGCAAAGCATAAAAATCACAAGCTCTGTGCGAGAGCATTAAGAACCAAAACCGAGCGCGCGACATCCAGCTCACGGGACATGACGCCCGTCAAAACGATGGGGCTTCAATCTCCCGACGACGACACGCTCAATACGCTATTATCTTCGCTGTTCCCGCAGCAGTGATCCGCTTGTGCTTTCTCAGCAGAGAGCACAGCCGGATCTCTAAAGCCGATCATTACACCTTGCTTATTTAAGCAGCCCCATTGGGTCACACCAATGGGGCTTTTTTGTTTTCAGAAAAGAGGAATACCTAATGAAAGCCAATGGCCGAATCAAAAACCTCAGCAAAAAAGAAGCTGAGCACGCTAAGCGGCAAGCCCACGCCCGTCGCCAACTCGAAATCATGCAAGAACTGCGTGCCCTAGGGCTCAATCCTTTTCTCGACGCCAAACTTATCACGCAATAACGCAGCACTTTTTTTAAGAGTGCTGCGTTATTTCTATTTGGAGAACTGTTATGTCTTTGATTCAAAAACTTAAGCGCTCCGGCGAGCACCTACTATTAGGTGTCTCGGTCGGGTTGTGTTCGTTTGCTGCCAATGCATCGAGTACCGGCCTTCCTTGGGAATCCCCCTTAGAGCGCATTGTGGATTCGATCACCGGCCCCGTCGCTTTTGGTGCGTCTGCCCTCGGCATTGTCGCGGCCAGTGTGGGCTTGATCTTCGGTGGCGAGATGGATGGGTTTGTACGCACTCTCATGATGATAGGTTTGGTTGTCGCGGTTATCGTTGGCGCCGTTAACCTATTGACGATGCTCTTTGGCGTCTCTGGCGCCCTAGTGGTGTAAGGAGGCAAGGATGGATGACGATGATGAATTGCAGTTTACGCCGAT
Source organism: Vibrio sp. M260121 (assembly GCF_036533715.1). Lineage (NCBI taxonomy): Bacteria > Pseudomonadati > Pseudomonadota > Gammaproteobacteria > Vibrionales > Vibrionaceae > Vibrio > Vibrio sp. M260121. The sequence goes on from NZ_JATABF010000049.1 coordinate 7,397, forward strand.
TTATCCGTTCAACCGCGCCAACCTCTTCATGGGCGGTGACCGCTTTTTAGTCATGGGCGCGGGATGTCTTGCCCTGGTGTTGGTGGTTCTGCAAAACATTTACACCGCGGTTATCGGTGTGGTGCTATTTTTGGTGATGTTGCTCATCACAAGACTCATGGCCAAAAACGACGCGCAGTTACGTCCGGTGTATCGCCGCTACGCGAAGTTTCAGCGTTATTACCCCGCCGCTGGCGTCAAGTATCTACACAAACCGTCTCACTCTCTTCGCGCTCGCTAACCCGAGCGCTTTTTTTTGCTTCTATGAATAGGGTTTTACTATGTTATCCCTTAAATCGTACCGCGACACGGCCAAGGGGCTCCCCGATTTACTCAATTGGGCAGCCTTAGTCGATGACGGCGTCATGCTCGGTAAGGATGGCTCCTTTACCGCAGGGTGGCGCTTTACGGGCATGGACGTGGACACCGCCACCAATCTAGAGCGCAACGCCATGACCGCCCGTCTCAACCAAACGTTGTCCTCGCTGGGTTCTGGCTACATGCTCCATGTGGACACCATCCGCGAAATTGCTGACTCCTATCCCGACGTTGAGTCTTCGGCGTTTCCCCACCCCGTGATGCAAATGATGGACGATTCCAGACGACTGTTCTTTGAGTCGCAAGGCGACAAGTTTGCGACCCGCTCGGTGCTGTTTATCACTTGGCGCCCAACCACTAAGCGTTTATCCAAAGTCACCGATTTGCTTTTTGACCACGGCGACACCAAACGCGTGAGCTTAGCGCAGCGCAACCTGGCGCTGTTTAAAGAGCGCATGTCTGAACTGGAAAAAAGTTTCGCCAATGTGTTTTCTTCCATCACGCGCTTAAAGTTGGTTGAACGCGACGGCCAACCGTTTGATGAGCTGTTGTCGTATTTACGCTATTCCTTGACCGGACAATGGTATCCCGTGTCGGCGGCTTGTACTCCGTTGCCGCTAGACAGCTTATTAGGCAGCGTGGAATGTTGGCCTGGCTTTCAGCCCAAAATTGGCGAGCAGTACACGAGCGTTATCAGTATTGATGGCTTCCCCGATTTCAGTCACCCCAACATGCTGCATCACTTAAGTTTGATGAACGTGGAGTTTCGCTGGAGCACACGTTTTATCTTCTTTGACAGTCGCGAAGCGCATCAATTGCTCGATAAAGAGCGCAAGAATTGGGACCAAAAAGTCACCTCATTTCGCGACAAGCTGTTAAAAAATCCAGACCCAAAAGTGGATGAAGACGCGCTGGAGATGGTCACCCAATACCAAGCGGCCCAAAACGAAGTGTCCGCGGGGCGTCTTAACTATGGTCAGTACACCTCAACGTTTGTGCTGCGTCATGTTGATAGAGAAGTGTTGCAAGAAGTCACTGAGTTTGTCGTCAGCGTACTCAATAACACCCTAGGCTTGACGTGCCGCGTAGAAAGCCTCAACGCCACCGAGGCGTTACTCGGCACTTTGCCCAGCGACTCGTTATACAACATTCGCCGCCCACTGCTGAGCACGTTGAATCTGTGCCATCTGCTGCCCATTGCCAGCATTTGGACCGGAGAGGCGTACTGCCCTTGTCCATTTTATCCAGTAGCTTCCCCACCGATGATGATGTGCACCGCCACAGGGAACACACCGTTTCGGCTCAACCTGCATGTAGACGATGTGGGGCATACCTTAATCTTTGGTCCAACAGGGGCGGGGAAATCAACCTTATTGGCCATGCTGGTCGCGCAGATGCACCGCTACCCCAATGCTCGGGTGTTTGCCTTTGATAAAAAGTACTCGATGTTCGCCATGAGTCAGCTTGGCGGTTTGCACCTAGATATTGGTTCGGTTGGCTCACGAGAAGCCCCCGCCTTTGCGCCACTGGCGGATTTGGACAGCGATTTTGAATGGTGCTGCGAGTACATTGAGCAGCTTTTGGTGCTGCAAGGAGAAACCGTCACCCCCGAGATGCGGGAAAGCATTTTTAAAGCGCTCAGTGACATGCGCGGCTCGTCTCGCTTATCAATGACCGAGTTCTGCGCGCAAGTGCAAGACCAACGCATCAAAACCGCCGTGGGGTATTACACCATCAATGGCCGCGCAGGGGACTTACTGGATGCCGAAAGCAGTTCACTCACGTTTGCCGATTTTACCGTGTTTGAAATTGACCAACTGATGAAGCGCGGCGACCGTGATTTGGTACCGGTCCTGTCGTATCTGTTTCGCACCATTGAACGGCAACTTGATGGCAACCCGTCTTTTATCTTGATTGATGAAGGGTGGATTGCCCTCAAACATCCGGTATTTAAAGACATGTTAGTGGAATGGCTTAAAGAGCTGCGCAAACTCAATTGCCTGGTGTTGCTCGCCACTCAAGCGCTCAACGAAGCCATCAAATCGGGCATTTTGGATGTGTTGATGGAGTCGTGCCCAACGCAAATTTTCTTACCCAATCCCAAGGCAGGGCAGTTTGCCAAGACCTATCACCAGTTTGGTCTCAATGACAAACAAATCGACCTGCTCAAAAACGCCGTGCGCAAACGCGACTACTACGTCCACCAACCCACGGGGAGTCGCTTGGTGGACTTGTCTTTGGATAAGCTGGCACTGGCGTTTGTTGGCGCATCCGACAAAGAGAGTGTGAACACCATCCGTCAATTGGTCAGTGAGCATGGCGAAAACTGGTATCTGCCCTATCTGAAACAACAGCACATCCTGGAGGACGACGAATGAAACGAACGTTAAGCGCACTGACCTTGTGCAGTGTATTGGTCTCATTTGATTCATCGGCACTGTTTTGTGTCAACTGCGCCAGTTTCACCCAAATGATGACCTCCAACCTCAACCAAGCACAAAGTTACGTCGAAGAGGTGCAGCAAACGCTCAACTCGGTCAAGAACGTGCAATACCAAGTTCAAAACCTCAAAAACTTGAAGAACATGGAATGGGGTGACATTCAGTCACAGTTGCGCAACCTCAACACCATTGCATCACGCGGTCAGTCGATATCTTTTGCGATGGCCAACATGAATCAGCAATTTGAGCAGTTGTTTGGCGGCACCGAAGCCTATCAGGGCCAATCGATTAGCGACATGAACTCAGTCGCCACGTATCAGCAGCAGGGCAATGCCCTGCGAGATACGGCGCAAAGCTCACTGGCACTGGCGCAGCAAATGAGTCAATACCAGGTCGATGACCATCAAACGGTCGCGTCCATTCAGTCGCATGTGCAAGGCGCCGATGGTGCAATGGAAATCGCTCAGGCGAACGCGGAATTGCTCGCGCAACTGGCGCAGCAGCTCCAGAAATTGCAAACCCTGATGCAAACGCAAATCCAAATGAGCGCCACGCAAATGGCCGCGGACGCCGATACGGTAGAGCGCCAGCGCGTTGCCGAAGAGAAGATGCTCACTCAACCGCTCAATGTGGACCCAACCGATGGCAAAGATTGGTCACAAGAGTGGCAACATCCCAGCATGAAATGGTAAGGAGGTCGCGATGAACCGAGCCTTGCAAGGCATTCGCCATCATTTTTTACAAGCGGGGTTACTTGATTATTTAGAAGACCCTAATTTAACTGAAATCATGCTCAACCCTGACGGTAAGTTATGGATTGAGCGTCAAGGGGAAGCGATGACGCACGTGGGCGAGGTCACGCCCGAGGATGCAACGCGCATTCTTAATGCCGTCAGTGACTATCATCGTCAGACGGTCACGGCCACGCAGCCAATTTTGGAGTGTGAACTGCCTCTTGATGGCAGCCGCTTTGAGGGGCTTATACCGCCTTTGGTGGAAAACCCTAGCTTTGTCATTCGTAAAAAGGCCACGCGCGTGTTTACCTTTGATGACTACATTAAGGCAGGAACGTTAAGCAAAGAAGCCGCTAATGTATTACGTCAGTTGATTGTTGATAAACGCAACATCCTGGTCGCGGGGGGCACTGGCTCAGGAAAAACCACCTTCGGCAATGCCCTGTTGCATCAAATCTCCATGGTGGCACCGGACGAGCGTATGGTCATCATTGAAGACACCAACGAGTTGCAATGCAGCGCGCCTAACCATGTGATTAAGCGCACCAATGACACAGCGAACGTTTCCATGCGCACCTTGCTTCGCACCACACTGCGTTATCGCCCCGACCGCATCATGGTGGGAGAAGTGCGCGGCGGTGAAGCGCTGGATTTACTTAAAGCGTGGAACACGGGCCATCCTGGCGGCATCGCCACCATTCATGCCGATTCAGCGAGACAAGGGCTCGATAGACTGGAGCAATGCGTCAGTGAAGCGACCGCCACACCCAATCGCGCGCTCATCGCCAGTGGCATCCATGCGGTGGTGTTTATGGCGCGAACGCCAGAGGGCAAACGCGTCATTAAAGAGGTGATACAGGTGAACGGCCTCTCTGATACCGGTTACGACACCGCCACCATTTGGGAGGCACCATGAAAAAAGGGCTGATCCTCCTCGCGCTTCTAAGCCATCCCGCCCTTGCTGCTGACAACAATAACGCCCTCGACACCATCCTCGCTAAATTCAACGCCATTACCGCCACTTGGGAGCCCATCATTACCGACGCGGTAACCAACCTGTTTTGGTTGTTGGTGATTGCCAGTTTTACCTGGTCGGCCATCAAATTATGGCTGCATCAAAAAGGACTGGAGCACTTTATTGCGGAGTTGTTTGAGCGGGTGATGACCGTAGGCTTTTGTTGGTTTTTGGTCGTCAATGCCTCGCCGCTGGCGTGGACCGTGCTCAATTCGATGCAAGAGGTTGCTTCACGCCTTTCGGGTAGTGACGACAAACTCTCGCCCTCGAACATTGTTGAGTTAGGTCTGACGCTGGCACACCGAGTGTGGGAGTCCAGTTCGGGCTTTGATATGGGGCAATTTATCATCATTGGTCTGTGCGGTTTGATTGTGCTCATTGTATTGGCGCTGATTGCGGCGCAGTTGACCATTTTGCTGGTTGGTTCGTACATCATCCTCAATGGCGGGGTGATTGTGATGGGCTTTCTCGGCAGTGAATGGACACGAGACCACGGTATGAACTACTTCACCACCGTGCTCGGCATGTCAGTGCAAATCTTCATCATGCAGCTTTTAGTCATCATCGGTAATGAGACGTTCTTGAGCTTTATTAACAACCCAGGAGCAGGCTCTGCGGATTATCTGATGATGGTGGTGATGTCGGTGATTTACTACGCCCTAGTCAACACGGTGCCCGCCATGGCATCCAGCCTCACCACGGGGCGCTTTGTGTTTAATACCGCAGGCGCAGTGGGCAGTGCCGCGGGGTTGTTGGGCGCAATGGCGGGTATTGGCATGGCCGCCGCCTCGCTGGCAAAAGGCGGAATGGGCAAAGCGGCGCAACTGGCAGGAAAAACCTCACCTGGCAAAAAAGTGGCGAGCGGCATTGACCAGTTAGCCAAATCCTCGCCCGCGTTCAAAGGCGCCGCCGCGGGCGCCAAAGCGATAACCAAAGGCTCAGGTAAACTTGGTAAGGCGGCGCTCAGTGCCATGGCCTCACAAAGTCCGGTCGGGCGCGCTTTCAAAGAGATGAGTAATAGCCGCTCTGTGCCGAAAAACGGCCATCAACAGATGATGAAGGCGATGAAGCAAGGGGACGCCACTTCTGCCATCTCTCATGGCGACGCCATCAAACAAGCCACCCAAGGCGTAAAACCCACCTCCAATCACGATGCGCTCAAAGCTCGCTTGCAGCAGCAAAGACAGCAGACTCGTGGTTACAAAAAACCGTAGAGGAACCTACATGTATAAGACCACCAAAATTAATTGTGACGAAACACCCGGAAACTGGTTAAGCGTAATTGATGGTGAAGACGAGGCCATGCCCGTCATTGAAATCTACAGCAGCGAACATCAAACCGGTAATGTGTGTTGCCCCAATAAAGACGCATTGAAGGTTTTGATTGACGCGCTATCAGAAGCTTACGACCACTTATCATAAGGTGACAATATGTCTAATCCTGAGAGTCCATCGGACTACTCCATCTTGTATCAACGCGCCCGCGAAGAGTGGGACGAACGCTTAGGCAGCGTAGTGAAACAGGCGCACGATTGGAAAATGTGCGCTTTTTTTTCGATGTTTATCGCCGCGATTGCCGTAGGCAGCACCGGATACATCGGCGCCCAATCCAAAATTGAGCCTTATGTCATTGGCGTGAAAAACGGCGAAGAAGTGGTGGGCGTGGCCAGCGTTCAAAAGCTGCCGACCTCACAACTGGAAGCGCTCAAAGTGAACGATTTAGAGCGCTTTGTGGAAGATATTCGCAGCGTCTATCTGGACGTGGAAGTCGAAGACAAAGCGGTGCGCCGCGCCTACGCAAGACTCGTTCCCAACTCCCCTGCGCAAACGCAAATCTCACAGGCGTTCAAAGAAGAAAACCCGTTTGAGCGCGCCGCGCGGGAGTTGGTCAAAGTCGACATCAAGAGCACCTTGCCACTGTCAGACAACACCTGGCAAATGGAGTGGATCGAAACCATCACCGACCGTCAAGGCAACGTACTCGATACGCCACGCTTTAAAGCCACCATCACCACCCAAACCGTCCAACCCAAAAACAAAGCGGAGATGAACCAAAACCCGCTTGGCCTTTGGATTGCCACCTTCAACGACGTACAAATTAACTGAGGACGCTCATGAACGTAGTAAAGCCACTCTCTTTATGGGTGGGCATTGTCTTGACCAGCGGCGTCATGGCCGCGCCCGTGCCTCCTATCACTGGCAGTTCATTGATTGAAATGCCCCAAGCCTTAACGGCAAGTGAGCAAGCCGGACTCGACATCGCCAAACGCTGGATAAACGGCACCGATAAACCCATTCGTTCCCCCGATGGGGCGATCACTTACTTTTTTGGTCAATCCCTACCAAGCGTGGTGTGTGCGCCGCTCAAAACCTGTGACATTCAATTAGAGCCAGGAGAGCAAATCAGCAAAAACGGCTTAAACGCAGGGGACACCGTGCGTTGGGGGTTTACCCCAACCGTATCCGGTCAAGGCAGTGACGCCGTCACGCACATTTTGGTAAAACCCACCGACGTCAACATCGAAACCACGCTGCAAATTGCCACCAATCGCCGCTCGTACCTCATTAAGCTGACAGCGAAGCACAACGACTGGATGCCGATTGTGCGCTTTGATTACCCTGAAACGCTGCAAATCGCGATGGATTCGATGTATGAGCGCCAACAAACCGAGCAACACTCAAAGGAAATCGCCGATGGTTTGAACATCGATGACCTGGATTTTGACTACGACATTGAAGGCAACACGCGCTTTACGCCGGTTCGCGTCTACAACAACAGCGTCAAAACCATTTTAGAGATGCCGCGCAGCGTCGCGACGGGCAAACTGCCGTCACTCTTGGTCATTAACGCCGGACAGCGGGAGCTCATCAACTACCGTTATCGCAACGGGAAATTTGTGGTTGATGGCTTACCTGAGCAAATCGCGTTGTTACTCGGCGCGGGCAAACATCAACAAACCGTCCTCATTAAGCGTAAGGAGGGGTAATGAGAGTTTTTTTCATTTTGTTGGTGATGATGCTCAATGGCTGCGCCAGCTACGAGCCCGATCAATACGGCAACTACAATGACGTGACGCTCACGCCCAATGAGATGCACGCCATCAGTCAAGACATTGCCTCATTCCTTCGCCAGTCCGATGGCGCGCGTACCATCATTAACCTCAATAACGATGGCAGTACGTTTGCTAAAACGCTCATTGAAGAACTGCGCTTAGAAGGCATTGGGGTGGCACAAGGCAATGAGATGGATTACCTCAGCCTGAACTACCGCGTGGAACAACTCAACCCAAGGCAATTCTTTGTCTCCGCCAAACTCAGCGATGGCCGCAAACTGTCACGAATCTGGGTGCTCAGTAATAACCTGCTTATTCCACTGAAAACCCGGGCTTACGGGGTGGAATATGAGTAACTTCACCCTCAAGCTCAATCCGTTGTCCGGCGTCGAGTCGGTTCACATCAAAAAGGGCGTGAAGTGGACCGTCATTGGATTGGGGGTATTGATGACCATCATCGTGGTTGGCGTCATCATGCAAAAAGGCCAGCGCAATAAAGATAAAGTGAGCGCGCCAACGCCCACGGAAATCAATACGTCCATGACCACCAAGCAAGCGGCGCTCGATTCGGTATTGGCGCAAAAGCCCAATACCCCCGCCCCGAAAGCGGTGGTGCCAACGCCCATTCCAACTGGCAACGTTACCCCTAGCGTGCCAACCGTAACGCCAGAGATGGCCGCGCAACAAAAGCAACGTATCGCGCAACTCGAAGCGAAACAGAAGTTGCTTAATGAGGCGATTTACTCAGGGATGAACGTGCGCATCGATGAGGCATCTTTACGTTCGTCATCCAGCTCAAAGCAATCGGACAGTGATGAACTACGGGATGCGGAGCAACGCCTCGCTCAAGCCAAAGCGGCATTGAGCAACCCAGACCAAGCATCTTACGAGCAGAGCAATAGCACTGCTGGAGAGTTAACCGCCAGCACCTTAGACACCACGGGTGCCAGCCAAGCCAGTAAGGAAGCGTTTCTGGCCAAGGCCAATCAAGCCGGTTATCTCAACGCGCGGCGTGAGCTGCCCGCCAGTGAATATGAGCTCACCGTCGGCACCCTCATTCCGGCGACGCTCATCAGCGCGATGAACTCGGACATTCCAGGCAATGTGATTGCTCAAGTGAGTCAGAACGTTTACGACAGCGCCACGGGCGCGGCGATATTGATACCGCAAGGCACGCAGCTTTACGGCACCTATGACGCGCGCGTCGCCTATGGTCAGCGCCGTTTGCCCGTCACTTGGTCTCGGGTCAATTTCCCCGATGGCAGCAAGCTCAACATTGGCAACATGGCGAGCATGGACGTGACTGGCATGAATGGCCTCACTGGTGACATCAATAACCATTATTGGCGCCTCTTCGGTCAAGCCACCTTGCTCGGCGGTATTTCAGGGATAAGCCAGGCCGCGGTCAGCGACGGTGACGACGATTCGCGATCCACAGGTGAGTCCGTTGCTGATGGCGTCACGCAGCAATACGCCGAGACGGGCAACATGCTCATTCGCAAAAACATGAACATTCAGCCAACCATCGAAATCGATAACGCTGAGCAGTTTTACATTATGGTGAGCCAAGACGTCATCTTGCCGCCTTACTCTTCCATTCGTTAGTTAATCAGGAACCTTTATGAAAACCTTCACCCTCGCTGTTTTGGGCGGGCTCATCACGTCTGCGTGTTGGGCCGCGCCTTCGGGACAGCTTAATGATGATCAACTGTTTATCACTGGCATCAAAGCGCCACTGCCAAGCTCGCCCCCTGAGCTGCAACAAGGCTACGTAGACGTTGGGCAAGTCTCTGCCCCGCAGCCTCAAGCGGTAGAGCGTGGCAAGATGCCTCTAAAGCGCATCGAACTGCGCAAAGTGGGACCGAACATTCCAACGGGCGAACCTCAATCTCAAGTGCTGGCGCCCTTACCGTCGAGTGCGAGCGCGCCTTCTGGTGACACAAATAAAACGACGAGTGGCGCCACAACGTTTTTTGTCGCCGCGGGCGAAGCGCCCTATCGCGCACTCCAGCGTTGGCTAGATAAAGCGCACATCACTAAAGTGGCGTACGGCCTCAGCGATGAGCAGCAAGCCAAGTTGCTAGAGCCTATCGAGCGCAACAAAAACTTCACCGGTAGCCTTGCCGTGTCCATTCACGAACTCGGCAAAGCATTGGGCATACCACTGCGTTTTGATGTCCAGCGCGGCATTGCCGCCATCCACACCTTAAACACCATGCCTGATGTGCAGTGGGTACACGGCGCCAGCTTAAAAGAAGCGGTGGCGAATTTAGCCCACGTCTACGGTTGGCAATGGCATAACGACGGGGCTCGACCGTCTTGGATGAGCGATGACGATTATCCGCTGATGAGTGAATACGGCATCGTCACTCCCCGCGGCGCGTTTGATTTAGCGCTCGATACCGTCCTTGAGGGCTACCCCGTGCAAGCGCAGCTTATCCCCAGTTCGCGCAGTGTGTTTATTAGAGAGAAAGAATAATGAAGCTCAACACCATGAAACCCCATTTACTCTTTGTGCCTCTGGCCATGATGCTGCTAAACGGCTGCGTCAGTCAGGACTACCTTGACCACAAAGCCAATGCCGACCAAGTCCAAAAGCAGATGGAAGACGCGCGCTCAAACAACGCGACACCACTTGGCAACGTGCAATACTTGACCAAACCGCCCGCTCTGGCCACGCCAATCAAACAAGACAAAGCGCCAAAGTGGCTCCAACAAGAAGTGCGCATCAAAGCCAATCAACTGCCTTTATCGCTTGTGCTCTCGATGCTCGTGCAAGGCACCAATGTGGAAGTGTCGTTTGACCCCGACGTAAACCCAAACACACCGATAACGGTCAACACCCGCGCCTCGCGTAAGTCGATTTTAAACCTCATCAGTAGCTTGACCCATTACGGCTTAACGCCAGAGCAAGACTCGCTCACGGTGGGGTACTATCAAACCGAAACCTTTGTATTGACCATTCCATCGGGCGCCAACTCCGCGCAACAAGGCAGTCAGAGCGAAGAAAGCAGCAGCGACGATGAAGGCGATACCTCGACCACCAAAGTCGATGGCCAGTACATTACGACGGTGTACAACAACACCGAAATCACCACCGAAATAGCAAAAGCGGTCGAAGCGGTCCTCAAAGATGAAAGCGAAGATGATGGCGATGAGCTCGTCGGTGATGTGCGTGTGGTACCAGGACTGACTGCCATCACCGTGCGCACTACGCCAAGTCGCATGGCGCAGGTTCGCCGCCTGATTGACACCTATCAAGCCGAGCTGACTAAACAGGTCTTTCTTGATATTCGCGTACTGGAGTTTCGTTCGAACTTAGGCAAAGACCAAGGCATTGATTGGAACCTAGTGAAAGATGTCGGTGACGGCACCTTAAATTTCATCATTCCTGGCACGTCCGCCACCTCTGATTTAGTCAGTTCAAGCAGCGGTCTGGCTTTCCAAGGTACGGGGAAATGGGATGGCACCACCGCGTTTATCAAAGCACTGGAGCAACAAGGCACGGTTTCAACCGATACACCTATCGGCATTTTGACCAGTAGCTCGCAACCGGCGCGCATCTCTCAAACCGTCAAAACGCCTTACCTGTCAGACATTTCAACCGAAGTGACCGACACCACCACCTCAACCAGCACCACGCGCGGCAATGTGGTGGAAGGCATCGACATGATGGTCAACACCAACGTGAAAGATGATTTCGTCTGGATACGTACCGCGGGCAAGTTAACCAAAATCGCCGGTGACAGCACCGAAACCATTGATGACGCCAGATTGCGCTTTATCTCCACGCGCAGCGCCGATTTGTCGTTCACCAACAAACTGCGTTATGGCCAAACCGTCATCATTGGATCAGTGAAACAGCAAACCCAAACCGCCAATAAGTCATCCAGTTTTGGCTTTGATGGCCTTGGCAGTCAAGTAAGCGGACAAGAGACCGTGGAAACGCTGATATTGCTGACCCCAAGGAGAGTGAAGTAATGACGCGCCTTCCTAACCATGTGGTGACGACGCTAACGTCGTCATCCCGCTGGCAACTGGCGCGGCAATTCCCGGGCAAGTACCAGCTCACAATAGAAAGAGACGGATGGCGTACGCGCTATTACAGCGATGAACCGACCGTCGCCATCAGTGAAGCGTGGCGAAACAAAGTGGAGCAAGACATCGCGCCTGACAATTGGTGTTTACTCGACCTTCACGAAAAAGACGTGCTGTTTTTTATGACCGTTCGCGGCCATGTGGTACGTGAAGCACGCCTAGTGCCACTGGATGAGTTGGATGAAGTCAAACTCAAACTGTGCGAGCAAGTGTTTGTCACCGAAAAGCTCGCTCAAAGCGAGGCAGTTCTCGACTTAAGCGCGGTCAGTGACAAAATCGATACGGCCCCAGTTCTTGAGCCTCAAGATAAACAAGCGTATGCACTGAAATCTCAGCGCCCGAAAACGCTGGCCGTGACGGCCATTGTGCTCAGTGTGTTGTTGATTGGCGTCAGTCAGTTCACTCACTACCAAGCCAAACCGAAAGACACGGTGCAACAAGTGATCGATGAGTATCACGCCTACCGCGCATCGGTCGGGCGCGCTCAAAGCGCCGCCGATGGCATGATGCACGCCCTGTCCTTGACCGCAACCAGCGCCCTCGCTCCATCAGGGTGGGCGTTAAGCAAAATCTCCCTTAAAGGGGATCGTTTCGTTGCCGTCATCAACCGCGAAAAAGGCGGATTATTATCGGTGGCCAAAGCTTGGTTAGCCAAACATGATTTGAGCGCCAAGCTCAATCCTAATGCCAATTTGACCATCGATTCTCTGACGCTCAGCCGCCCCATGACGGGCAAACTGGACAAGTGGACGAAGGAGATGGCACCCGCCGAATTGGGGCAACGCCTCGCTGACACGCTCATCAAACTGGGTTGGGACATCACGAGCAGCAAAGAAAGCAAAGCGATGCTTACCAGTACGCTCGATATGACGCTGAAAAAAAATGGCGTCACGTTAAGTGAACTGAAAAGCCTCGCTACGCTTTACCAGCCCCTTCCGGTGGGCTTAAACGCATTCACGCTCACCCCGAACGACGATGGCACTTACCGCGTTGAAATGCGCATTCAATACCTTGGAGAAGTTTCATGAAAATCACCAAAGCCCATATTCAAATCGGGATCTTAGCAATAGGCGGGCTCTCTGTGACGGGCATGTGGCTCGCCCCTCAATTCAACACGCCGCCGTCCATTTCAGTGCCCGCTAAACAAACGGCGCCAAGTACGGTCGCTTCTACGCCTTCACCAAAGGCTTTGCCCGATACGGTGGCGCCCGTGGTGAAGAAAAAGCCCAAACCACAATCGGTCACACCCACTCTGGCGCTCGATGTGAATGCGCAAAAGCTCATTAAACGCTCAGAGCAATTAGCGGTGGCTAAAATGGATTCGCAGATTGCCGAAGAAAAATCACGCACTCGCAAGGCCAATCAAAAGGAAAGTAGCGAAGGGCGAAGTGATTACGTCCCGTCAGTGGCGGTGATTGAACAGCCTTACTCGCCGCCCTCCACCGTTAGCCCCCATTCCTCTCAACCGGCCATTGACCGCGTCTCGCTCAGTGGCCTTTTTGTTGATGGCAATGAGGCAAGCGCCTACCTCGCATTCGATGGTGGCCAACCGTTTCTGGTTAAAGCCGGTGATTCGGTTAAGGGCGTCAGTATCACCAACATCAACGGTAATGGGGTTCGCCTAAAACAAGGCGCGCGCATTCGCGTTCTGGAAGGTGGCCTATGAGTCACTTTCCCAAACTGACCGACAGCGAAGAAAAAACGCTGCTGACCTTGTGTCGTGACGATGGTTACACCATCGTCAATGCCGCGCTCACCGTGCAAACCTCGAATCTCAATGCGCCCAATCTGGGGCGCATCATGGACTTGCTTCAAGGCAGTAAAGCGCTGCTTGGACAAGACGTCATCGTCGAAGAGGTGCCGCAAAGCGTCATCGATGAGGCGCTGGCCATGTTCAGCGATACGCAGCATCAAACACTGAAAGAGCAAGGCGAGCAAAACGTCGTCGAACGTCAACTTCAAGCCCTGTGCCAAACCGCCGTAAATGAAAACAGCTCTGACGTGCATGTGCTCACCACGCCTGACAGTACCTTGTTTTTACTGCGCACGGTGGGCGTTCGCCGCGTCATCAGTCGCTTTCATAACCACCAAAGCGCGCAAAACCAACCGCGTCAAGTGGGTTTGGCGTTGATTGATTACGTGTTCTCGACGCTCGGTGGGCAAGACATCAAATACACCCTGCCCGCCAATGACCGATTCAGCCTTCCGCTAAAAGTCGGCAATGAGCTGCGCTTGTTTGAATGGCGCGCGGCGCTCATTCCAACCCACGATGGCCCGAAACTGACACTGCGCTGTCTGACGCCAAAAAACAAAGCCTTGTCACTCGAAGACATGGACTTACCAACCCCATATTTAGCCACGCTTATTCAAATGGTGCACAAACGCCAAGGGGGGATCATCATCACCGGTCCGATGGGTTCCGGTAAAAGCTCCCTGGTGTACGCCCTACTTGAAAAAGTAGACCGCATTGCGCGTAACGTTCATTCCCTGGAAGACCCAGTGGAGTTTTCACAGGACTTCGTCAGTAAAACCCAAGTGCAGCCGAGCCTTGAGACCTTTGAAGGCTCAGGGGTAAAAATGGATTACGCCTTTTACTGTAAAGAGACGCTGCGTCACGACGTGGACATCTCCAACATTGGTGAAATCCGTGATACGCCCACGGCAGCTGAATTTTGCCGTAAAGCTGAAACCGGTGGGTTGGCACTGGCCACCTTGCACACCAACAGCGCATTAGGCGTCGCGCAAACCTTCATCCAGCAACTGAAAATGCCGGCAGCGATTGTGGGCGCACCAGATCTAATGGCCATGTTCGTCCACGTCAAACTGGTGCGCAAGTTGTGTGACTGCGCGTTCTCGTTTGCTGACCGTGACTCTGAGGAAGCAAAAAAAGCGTACTCCAGCATCAACAGTTCGGACAAGCTGGCGCTCAAAATCAGCCAACTTGAAAAGCTGTGCTCAGAGGATGAGCTCAAGAACGTGCGCCTGCTCAACCCTTGTGGCTGTGACAAGTGCAATCAAGAAGGCGGCGCCCTTGGTGAAAATGGTCGCCTCGTGGTGATGGAAATGATTGTGCTCGATGACGCTGACCGTCAGTTCATCATCCAAGAGGACGATTTAGGTTGGAAACAACACCTAAAAGCCCAAGGTTGGCCAGATATTAAAGACCACTGTAAATCGCGCATTATGCGCGGTCAGGTTGATATTCTTTCGGCTTCCGAGCAAGTCGATGATCTAGTGCCCGTGCCCGTCACCGATATTTACCGAGCGATGCAGGAGGCGCTATGAGCTTCCTTATCTTAGGGAAAACGCTGGAGCAATGGACCTTCTCCAGTGATGAGCAAGTGGCGTTTTTAGACCAATGGCTCAAAGCCGACCGATACAAACTCACCACCAAAGAGTTTTGTCAGTCATTGGTTGAAAACGGCACCGACGCCCTCAAGCAAATCGGTCAAGCCGGACTTGATGCTCCAGGGCAAGGTCAACGTTTCGTTGATGTACTCGAAGGCTGGTTTCCAAGTGTGGTTCTAAGCTCGATACGCGCCGCGGAAAGCGCGGGACAACGCCACATCGGCTTGCAAACGGCAATTGAGCAGTTAAAGGGCGGTGAAAACATTGTGGCTAAACTGGTCAAGATGCTCGCCTTTCCTTACGCCCTCACCCTCGGCGCGGGCTTTTATGGCGTCTACATCGCCGACAAAATGCTCGGCGCCATTGATAACCAACCAGGCATTGGGCTCACGGTGCGCAATTTCTTTGCCGACTATGGCATTGCCATCGCCGCGGTCTTTGCCCTACTTCTTCTGGTACTCGCCATTGCACTGCCCAATTGGACAGGTAACAGTCGCAAGTTCAGTAACGATTGGCCACTGTTCTCACTGTATCGCGTGGCGGTGGCGTCCACGCTGCTGAAAACGCTCGCTAACCTCACCCAATGCGGCATGAAACTCAGTGATGCCTTAGTGCAAGCCGAAATCCGCAATACGCCGTTTGCCAAAGCGCACATCCAAACCATGCGCGAACAAGCGATTGGGCAAACCAACCTCGGCGCCATTCTCGATACGGGTCTCTTACTGCCAAACGAACTCAGCGCGATGAAGGTCCTTGGCACTCGCGTCAGTTACACCGAACTGCTCAGCGAAAGCGGGCAACACCACAGTGAACATGTGGCGAAACAGCTCGAAAAAATGCAGCTCTGGCTACCGAAAGCCGGATTGCTGGTCACGATATTGGTGCTTGGGTCTCTCATTGCCAGCGCCACTTACCAACTCTATCTCACTTTGATTTAAGGACGCGTTCACGATGCAAATGAACAATACCACCACTCAATTCAACACAACTAAAGAAGAAGTAAACACGATGCACACCGAAGTAAATTCAACTAAAGAGAACTTAACCCCATTAACAGAAAGCTCGCCAATCAAAAGCAAGAAGCAGCGCGGCGCGTCCTTGCTCGACTTTATTTTCTGGATGGGGCTGGCTGCGATTGTGATTGCGGGGATTGCTGCAATGGCAAGTTCTGGCAAAGGCAAGCTCAAAATCAACAACACCTTAACCGAAGTCAGTGAAATCCGCGCCGCCGTCGATGCGTGGGCGGGTGCTGGCGCCGATACGGCGGGCGTAAGCCTTTCCGAAATCTGTACCGAAG
This sequence comes from Vibrio sp. M260121, assembly GCF_036533715.1. Classification (NCBI taxonomy): domain Bacteria; kingdom Pseudomonadati; phylum Pseudomonadota; class Gammaproteobacteria; order Vibrionales; family Vibrionaceae; genus Vibrio; species Vibrio sp. M260121. The sequence continues at coordinate 23,740 of NZ_JATABF010000049.1, forward strand.
GCTACGGCTACAGCAATGCGGCGTGGTGTGACGTCAACCAATACGGCGGCACATACACCGTGACAGCAAACAGCTCACACTCCTCTTATGTCGATATTGCCATCAGCAACATTGAGCAAGACAACGTGCTGGCTCTAGCCAACCAACTGGCGCCTGTGAGTACCGAACGCTGCGCCAAGGCCGACACTGATTGTTCTAGCGTTGTGGTCTCTGACACGACCATCACCGTCACCATGTAATGACGCGCCAATCTGGCGTGTCGATACTGTCGTTTTTATTGGCTCTACTTTTAGCCAGCGTCTCGCTGGCTATTACTGCCGCAATCGGCTCACACCTGTTGCGGCAAACCAATCAAAGCGAAGAGTTCAAATCGGTCATGGTGGACGTATTTCAAGGCATGGACGCCGCCATCAGTGACCAATGGCAAGACTCAGGCTGCCGCGCCCTGTCTGAGCCGCCCACTCTGCAAACCCTCGTCAATGATTACGAGGTGCCCGCCTCCGTGTTGACGTCCCCTTACGCCATTTCTATCGCGTATCGCACCCCAACCGGTGCCACGTTGAGTTGGGGCATCAAAGTCACCGTGACGCTGCCCGATGGTCTGTCGGGTTATTCACTCACGCGCGCCGCCCAAAGCGTCGCGGATGACGTGTTCATCACCGAGCGCACCATCACGCTCTATAAAGGCGTCGCCACCATTAACTCACAACTGCAACACCAATATTTTGATGGGGAAACCGGTTGTATGCAGGAGGATTACGAATGATGAAACGCCAACGAGGACTTGGCTTACTGGATGTACTCTTTGCGCTGGCGCTGCTGGGGCTGATTTACGCGGGCGCCGCCAAAGTGCTCATGACGCAAAAAGAAACGAACGCCGCACAAGACTACCGCGTTCGCATCGAGCAGGTCATCGAAGCGCTCCAGAAATACCAATACCAGCAACGCACCATCAAGCCACCGGTTGCCGTGATTGATGAGTTCCCGACCGAACTCAATGATTTGGTGACCACCGATGAGCAGTTCTGGATCAACTGTAGCGAAGCCGACGAAACAGCAAGACGCTGTATCCGCCCCGATTCCGTGCCGTGGACGCGTGAGCGCATCGGTTATGAAGCGGGCCATAAGAGCATCACCATTGGCACCGAGCTGAGAGATGTGGCTTACGCCCAGCTGACCTTTCCGCTATCGAGCAGCGTCATTGAGCCGATTTACCGCGCGAAATGGGCAACCGAACTACTCAAAATGCCTTACGCCAAAGCGCAAACCAATGGCGACATCATTGTCACGGTTTATGACCCGCTGCTGTCGCAGCTCTATGACGAGTTCTTGCAGCGCGATGGCAGTGTCGCTCTCACCGACGATTGGGATGTGGGCGGTGATTACTCCATCACCAACGCTCATGATGTGACGATTTTGAACTCGGATGGCACGCAGAAGATCGTCAGCCAGGGTTTGGTGGATATCTACACCGTCGCTCATGGCGATAGGGTCGAAAAGCCGTCTTGCCCCGAAGGCTCGCAGCCTTACATCGCTCTAGGTTTGGGGAAAATTTTCATCGAAAAAGATTACCAGCTAACGGGGAGTCAAAAGCCCTACCTAATAAGTCAAACATCCGATTATTGGCAGGTCGGGCTTGAGGTACGAGTGAAATCACTCATCACTGGAGATCTAGACATCAAAAATGAAGGCGAAGTGACTGCCTTTACCCAATGTAAATAGCAAAGGAGCTATCTAATGAAAAAACTGTTATTACTGCTGCCCATCTTATGTCTTAGCGGGCAAGCGTTAGCCAAAGTGTCGTATGAAGACGCAATTGAATCCAATCGCCCTTACCACGATGCCAATGGTGCCGTGCATATTCCTCCGGATACAGAAGGCCTCGGTCCAGATGAATTACCCGACAGTTCCCAAAACGGAGATTTAGGGCACTGGGTCAAAGTCTCCAGCACCACTACGGATGTGGTCAATGCGGGCGCCTATTCCGCGCTGCTTTCCCCTGATTCTGCGGGGCAAGCGTGTTACAAAGGCACCAAAGGGCTGATTCTGGCCACCGCGCGAGAGTGTAACAACTGGAACTCGGGCGGTTGGCACTGCGAGGGCTATGGACCAGAAGCCATCACCGATTACGGTTACAAAGCCGAATGTAAGTAACGCCACCAAGAGGCTTGGGCGATCAAGCCTCTTTCACAAGATCCTGACTTGCGCATTTTTTAGTCTTGATACAATAACCTTGCAAAAATGAATGACATAAGGCATCACCATGCGTTTACCTTCCTTATCACTGATAGCGCTTAGCTTACTGTCCGCATCAAGTTATGCGGTAGAAAATGGCACTCCTGTCGATTGGAGCCAACATGACGATACGGTTCGCTTAGATAACTCTACCAATAAGAGTCTTTACTGCACTGCCACTTTAATTTCAGGACACTACGCCATCACAGCGGGACATTGCGTTGATGACGGTGGACTCGACATTATGACGCCATCGGACAGCGAAAACTTACCTCTTAGTGCACAATGGATATCCCCAGAATACACCGATGAATATGACCGTCGTGCGAAAGACGTTGGTATCGTTCGCGTTGATGACCCTGTCGATTATCGTTACATCCAATTTTTAAACATTGACGAGCAAAGCGAAGGAGAACCAATGGTGATCCGCGGCTTTGGTGGCACTGTCGATTCGCTCAATCAAGCTGACTTTACGTTCAGTAACTACCATTGGGATAAAGAATTTCGAGTATACGCAGATACGGTGAATGAATCGCACACCACTGGCGGCGATTCTGGCGCAGCATGGACCATCAATAAGGACGGCAATGAGGAAATCTTTGCTATCCATCGTGGTAAGTCAACGAACCCAAATACAATGGAACAATCTGCCGACGGCACCACCATCCAGTCAGTGCAAGACTTCATCACTGAAACCATTGATGGCTGGCATTACCCAACGCTCGCGGATACTGATGCGAATGGCAAAACGACGATCACCATTCAATCACTGCATCGAGACGACGTTGTGGATACCGCTTGGGGTGACAATGTCACCATTACCGGTGGCACCTGTTTGGATGGACTCATCAAACCCTTTGATAAATGTACGTATGACATCGAAAGTGACGGGACTCAAGGCGAGCTTTACTTAACCGATAACGAAGTCATTCACATCAACAAACCAATCGAAAATACAGGTGGGGGTGACGGTGGTAACAATAACACTGATAACGATGATAGTGGTGGTTCTATGGGCTTTTGGCCTCTCCTTCTTCTAGGCATTGCGACTTTACGCCGCAAACGCTAATCTCGCCTTCATTCATTTTTGTGTTCAGGTCAGCCTTATCGCTGGCCTTTTGTTTTTACGTTGGCTCAACGCACTCTAGGGCTTATCCCTTAAAGGCTTGAGCCACTTATCCACTGAAAGCGGGCATAAGTTCGGGATAAATCATGAACAACACCATTGAAGCGACTCCCCAAACGGGGCCAATTGACCAACATTTCATTGCCGAGCACATCTATCAGCTCCTGGGAAACTGTCGAGAAGACCCCGATTTGAGCTGGCTTTATCCGCTCATCAAAACGGCCATTGCGGAAGCGGCCTTGATCCACACTCACGGCAATCAACGTAAAGCAGCGAACATACTTGGAATACATCGCTTCACGGTGTCAGCGCATTACCATGCTTATTCGAAATGGAAGAAAGGGCGAAGCCAATAAATTCTCTACTTATTCGTCAGTATATTTAGAGGTCATCGGCATAAAGACTCTAATGATGATAGTAAAAGCGGCCTATGATAACCTATCATTGTCATCGAAAGCTTTTGGCAAGCTATTAAATCAGTAGTGAAAAAGGATAGAAAAATCCATCAATTATCGCTTATGATTGCCGTCGGGAGCTTTTGGTTGTCTACTAAAAGCTTGATCTCTGCTGGCGGTAGATAAACAAAAACCCCGAATGAACTATAAATTCAAACGAGGTTTTAGTGTATGTACGTAGCAATACAGATACTAGCCTCTTCACTGACTGGAGGCAAGCGATGCCGGATAAAAAATACGCTCTTTTAGGGCTTATCACTGTATGTATGACTGCGCTGTGCGCGCTATGGATGGTACGCGACTCACTGTGTGAGTTCGAATACCACAACGCAAATACAAACGTTCTGGCAACCCTCGCCTACGAAGTGAAGTAAGCTGGCCAGGAAGGGCGGTTACAGGAAGCCGCTCTTCCTGATTCAGTTTGCTAAGTATAACGGCCAGAAGCTCCCATTACTTTTCTTGCCCGTTTCGTTCGGCACACAAACTCTTAATCTCCAACTCTAAACACAAACCTTCTGCGTCAATTAAAGCGCTTTTGGCGCCTCTCTGCGCCCTAAATAAATTAAGGAACATCCCATGCTCTCCAGACTTAAAGAAGAGTGGTTAGCGTTAACGCTCATCATTTTTGTCATTTCTGTAACTTCTGCATTTTGCTACACCATTTTATTGGGCTTCGCATCTACACCAACTTCAACATTTAATGAAGCGAACCAAATCGCACTCAGTTTGTTAATACCATCAGTATTATGGTTATCTAGATGGTCTTGGCGCTGGTGTGGACCGATGGACCTTCGCCCTCAAATAGTTTTCTCTCTGATCAGTTCGGTCATGCTTTCAATCGAGATGACTAATTTATTACAGATTGCGCATAACGCTGGTTTGAATGAATGGTATATCTCTATCCCCGCAACAATCTTACTTCTCCTTATCGATGGCATACACACTCTTTACAGAAAAAGAAAGTAGTTCAGCCGCCACAAACTGCGCATCGTCATTACGAATTACATTGAGGAAAAACCAATGTCGATCAAACAGAAGTTGCACCACCTTTTTGTCGAATTGTTCATCGCTCCAAAAGAACAAAAGTCTAGGTCGTATCACGACCTAGACCCTAAGATTACCCCGTTAGTGGACGCATTAAATTCGCTTGAAAACGTCACTACGATTGCTTCTTGCCAGGGACACGCTGTCGGATGGTTAGAAGCGCCTTACGTTTATTTCAACGCCTCAGTTCCCATGGTTCAGAAAATCGTGACCATCATTAGACAAGCACACTTAAATGATAAGTTTCATCACGCTTGGAAAATCACAGGCGAGTTTAACGAACAAAATCAACTCACTTTCACGCTGTCATCGCCATACTATGACGAAAACTATCTTGAAAAGAGAATAATAAGCTTGGCTTGGCATCGAGAGAAAGTAGACCAAGACATCAATACGTTAGTGCAAATTATTAACCAAATAACGCATGAACATAACTCATGTAATCTTTACTGATGAACTCATAAGTCAAATAACCGATCAATCCAACACTCAGGAACAGAGCAAGATATTTGTCCCTTCTGTTTTTTCGAGCTTTAAGTTCAAAAGGATCTTGAGAACGACATCTAGGGCACATATCAGCATCGGATGCCAGTTCACTCCCACACACATGACAATTTAATAGTTTCATTTACAACTCCAATTAATAAAAAACCATGGACAATGTAAGTGAACAATAATCAAACGAATGTCAGTCATAGGTAATATTTATTACTAAATATATCAATATCATCGAACAGATCATTGTCATCTGTCGCTAGACTCTTTCATTGAGGAGTATATCAATGTCAATCAAACAGAAGTTGCACCACCTTTTTGTCGAATTGTTCATCGCTCCAAAAGAACAAAAGTCTAGGTCGTATCACGACCTAGCCCCTAAGATTGCCCCGTTAGTGGACGCATTAAATTCGCTTGAAAGCGTCACTACGATTGCTTCTTGCCAAGGGCATGTCAACCGATTGAGTATGCCCTATGTCTACTTCCATAGCTCGACGCAACAAGCGGCACTTATCGCCAAACGGCTAAAAGAATTATGGGAAAAGCACCAATTACATGTGAGATGGAAACTCACTGGGCAATTTTCGACTTCACAAATATTATGCTTTCATTTAAGCGCCGTTTTGTACGACCAATCTTATAGTCAATTCCTACTCTGGAGGTGCTGGCACTACGGTTTGTATCGTCATTACATAGACCAAGATGTCAACGTGCTAGGTCAACAGTTAGGTGAGATACGATGAAAACACGCTCCTTTATGTTGGGTGGACTATTATTGAGTTTAGGTTTGGGTTTATACATGACTGGCTATCGCCTTAATCTCACCCACTCATACCCGCTCGGCTTTTATCAGCTTTCTAAAGCGAGTCAGTATCAACAAGGTGACTTAGTGGTCTTTTGCCCACCTCCAGGTGCGACTATTGAGCAAGCGCTTAAACGCGAATACCTAAAATACGGCACCTGTAAAAGTGGCTCGACTCCGCTTATCAAAAAAATCATGGCCATATCGGGCGACCATCTCTCTTTTGATGGCGTTGTCAGAAAGAATGGAAAACCGCTCGCGCGTTTTCTCGTTCATTCTGCAGATAGCCATCATCGCGCGCTCCCGCAACTCAAGGCATTCACGCTCACCGACGATGAGTTTTTTATGATGTCGGACTACGCGCCCAAAAACAGTTTTGACAGCCGTTACTTTGGCGCCATTCAAAAAAACGCCATTCAAGGTAAGGCTGTCCCCATATTCACTTTCTAAGAGTCATCGCCTCATGATGGATATAGACCAATACTCGCATTGTATCTATCAAGTTCATCCAACCACGATAGAACAAGTCATTAAGAACGAATCCAACTTTCGGCCACTGGCCATTAACGTCAACGCCCTTCCCAATCAAAAGCCACCGCGCATTACCCAGCCTAAGACGAAACAGGAAGCTATCCAGTTGGCCAACTATTACGTATCGCTCGGGCATTCGGTGGATTTGGGGTTGATGCAAATTAACTCAAAGAACCTGGCTCCGTTTGGGGTCAGCATTGCCGACATGTTCACTCCCTGTAAGAACATTCATGTCGGCTCCAGCATTTTGTATCAGGGTTATCAGCGCGCCCTCAAAATCAATTCAACGCCGAGCATTGCGCTGCAAATCGCCCTGTCTTACTACAACACTGGCAGTCCGCATCGAGGATTTAGAAATGGGTATGTCAAAAAGTACATGAAAAATGACATACCCAAGCGCGTATTGACTGCGCCATCCGGTATCCCCACACAAGGGCTCTACGATTAAACATTATCAACCAATCCTAACCAGGCGCTCATAAGAGCGCCTTTGTTTTTACAGAGAACACAATGCAATACGTCCTACTACCCACATCCAACGACCAATATTTTCTTGCTGATTGCAAAGAAATCATCGCCATTAAAGAAGGCGTCATTGATGCGCCAGATTTTGATGAATCAAATCTGACCTATCGCCTGATGTATGGCACCTATAAACCTCAACCGCACGCGCACTACAGCGATGAAGAAGTCAGAGTCCACATAACCGAAGCCATTGACCAATGGCTTATTCACATTGATGGCAAGAACGTCATTGATTTGGGGATTGAAGGCATTGTGATTTCAGAAAGCGTCATCAAACGCCAATGCACTGAATTACAGCATCCAAGAGCGACTCAAGATGTTGCGTTCGCCGCCCTAGTCAAAGCACCGGTGTCTTTTGAAATTGACGACAAGCGTTATCAGACTCGCACCGCTTATCTTCGTTGGGATGGCATTGACGCCATCACCACGCTGCTAAATCGAAAAGGTTTATTTGCCTTTACCAGTGAAGACAAGCGATTCACACCAGAAGAGCCGCTAACAAAGAAAAACTGGCGTCTCTACATCGATCACTTACGAATGCTCAAAGAAGCCCGTAGAGCGCAATAGGTAAATAAAACCTTTGGCTTCTTCTCAATCAACACCTTCGAGTAAATGCTCATCCAACCAACGCTTTGATTGTGTTTTTTTAACGACGTTCACACACTTAAATGAGATCAAAATAATGACAAATAAAAACCCCGATTATCCTCACCTTATCGAAACATTAGCCAAACAGGCACACCAAGGTTGCGGTTTAAGCTATGAACTTTTCAGTCGCCGCTTTCAATCTTCCATTGATAACCTCATCGAGCGTCTTCCAGAGGAAGAAAAGGGCTCTGTGATTGCTATTGCTGTTAAGCACGGTTACGAACGTGAGCAACCCGATGAAAATTGCAGGAACGACGACGAACGTTGCTGCTCCCATGGTATTGATATTGACTGCTGCCCAGCGGGGTGCGCGGATTATGACTGAGATGGTAAACCTGCCCGTTCAATTAACGGATGAAGAAGAGCAAGAACTTCAAGCATTCGAAAAACAGCAATATCAAATGACTCTAATCAGCGCTCTAGGACCATCGGGATTTACTGAAACCAACGATGAACTTCATGCCTTTGCAGGCAAAGTGGTAGCAAAAGCAAAAGAAACGTTTCAGCAGAAACCGATACTGTGCCGCTTATGGGGCTTTCGTCATGATGGATATGAAATATTGTCTTGCGATTTGTTCAGTGACGACAATTCACTACGTATGCCGCTCACCATCCCCGCCTGTCATGAACAAAATTTAGAGGATTTAGACGAACCGGTCGTGTACGACATGGTGGAAGCATTGCACTTAGCCAGTCTCATCATTCACGGTTTAGACGCTCATATCAAAACGGGATGTCACAACAATGAAGTTAATGAGCTGCTTCTCGCTCGCCCACTAAAAGGAAACGAAACCAACGGCAAGATCAACTTGTGGAAATCATGATAAAAAGGAAAACCGATGACGTTTTTACCGAACCGTTCTCACCATCTTTTAGAAGCCAAAGGAAATACTTATGAATCGCGATACAGAAAATTTTCAACAAACAGAATCGGAAGAAAAGGAACTCAAATCATTAGAGGAAGTAGGATTTGATTCTAAGCGCGCGACAAAAATCGATAGCCCTATGAACCTAGAACGCCCACACCTGTTTAGTATTGGGCATTCAGATACAGCGATTAAAGACCATTACAATGAAGCAATAATGAATGACTTATATCCACACTTTAAAGATGTTAACAAAATAATAATGAACAACTATAGAGCAGGAAGTGCTGTCACGGAACTACTTCTTCATTACAAAGATGGGCACGTATTCACCCTCACAATATGGGAAGGTGGGTTGGATGTAGCGCCAGTGTCATCCTGTGACATACGGTTATTCCATAAAGAAATATCATTACCTGATATAACGGACACGCTCTTATTTGTGACTTCGCTAGCACGCTATATTGGTTTACAACCATCATTCCCGATTGACGATTCATCAAGCGTGTTAGAGTTTAACTCATAGTAGATAGCAAGCTGACGCAAATGAGTAATTTCCAGCTCTACAACAGTCTGTTTTTTATTGTTCACTCGTTCAGTTCGAGTTGGATTGAGCAAAAATAATTGGAAATATCTGACATTATCCATGCTTAAAATCTCATCAACATAGTGTCCAAACTTCCCCTTATTCATTACATCTTTATTTACGTATATTGAGATTGGTTTGTTGTCACATTTATCAAAGAACTGAAACAAAAAGCCACGCCCATAGCGCTTGACCAAACGACCACCACCATAAATAACACCGTGATATTCGTTAGGAATGCCTTTATTAATATGGGTTATATACCTATGCTGATACACTTCTCCCAAATTAACAATGTTCAGCGTTAATGCCATTTGTTCATCAAAAGAAAGCTTCTTTTTAGTTTCTTGCCATGAGTCAATAAGACGCTGTAGCTGATTAGTTCTCGTATAACGATTCCATCGTCGGTTCGCTGAACTCCCGACATTGCGTGATGAATCATTAGACAGGTTTACGCTTGTAGATTGTTTGGTATCTGAGCTTTCTTTTGAATCACTGGATTCAATCAATGGATCAAAGCTATTGATATAGTCCGACAGCTTTAGCCTAGCTTTACCTCCCTGATGATCATTTCCTGATTTAAGAACACTTTCGTTTTGACCAACATCATCAGTAAATTGAACCCATTCACATGCTGGGTTATGAGGATGTGGCGAACGGTAATGCGCTTCCCTGAACTTCACGCCATCTTCGGCCTTGACGTGGTAATTAACACCGCTAATCAGCACACCACAACTCTGATCGGAACAAGAAAAAGAAAATCGTTTTCTCTTTTCCTGGTCGATAGCAAAATACTCAGCTCTAGCTTCACTAATGGACAGACTACGTCCAAGTTCTTTGCAATATGCAAAAAGTACTTTTGGAGCTTTCATTAATTACACTCGATAAGGGATAAAAAAACATCATAAGCAAATCACCGCATCACGTAAATTTGAAAATAAACGGTATAGGAACATAAATATGAATGATATTTTAAAATCACTATGCCACTACACTAAGCAGCCCACGTCGGGCAAAACCATGTTTAAAAACGCAAGTCTGGCCGTTCAACACTCACCCTACACTTATCCAACTATCCATCATGAGGACTGGAAACCTTCAGGATCAATTTCCAGCCGATTGTGGAGATGTGGATAAGCGTATGAACCGTTAGGTTCAATTCATTGGTCTCTCTGACCGTTCAACATACACCCTGCACTTATCCAACTATCCATCATGAGGAAAACTGGAGACCTTTAGGATTTATCTCCAGCCGATTGTGGATAGATGGGTAAGTGCGTGAGCCGTTAGGCTCAAACATCAACCAAAGGCAACACAAACTATGCAAGACATCATCAAGAAACTCAGCAACCCAAGACAAGCGAAAACGGTGCTCAAACACGCCAGTGTTGAGCAGCTTGAGCGCGTCTTAAATGTCATTACCGAGTTCAAAGAAGAGAAAGAACTGGAAGCTCAAATGCAAGCCGAGCGAGAGCAGCAAGAGCGCCTAGAGCTCGAAGCGCTGCGCGAGCAAATCATTAATAAGGGGCTTAACTTTGACAAGTTGTGTGACCTAATGAAGCCGAAAAAGAAACCTCGTAAGGCAAGCAAAAGCGACACCAACACGCCATCAAACACCTACGTTTATGGTGACAACAAGACGTGGAATGGCGTGGGCGAGGTGCCCGCGGAATTACAAAGTTTGCTCGATGAAGGCTTCGACCTTTCGGACTTTATCGCGCAGCCATAACTTCATTTTTTCACCTTAACACCGCCTCCTCCAAGCTCTCAATGCGCGCTTCACGCGCACCACTCATTGTGCCATTTCAATCCCCTAGGATTGTTAAATAGCGCAATGACGAACACGCAACATGACCATCCTTAAGGATGGGACGTGTTGTCCTTTCGTGAACGTCTCGTGTCAATTTTCCTTTCAAATTTCAATCCCAAAGGATTGTTAAAGAGAAAGGAAAATTCGATGCACGAGGAGTGAGCGCTTAAAAAAGTCCGCAAGCAAAAACGCGAAATGCGTCACCGCCAAAGTGTGGATTCCGGCGTTCCACGCCCCACTTTGGCAAGACAAATTGAGCGAAACAGCGCGGGCTTTTTTTCAATCTTAGCAAACGAAAAGCTCTGCTTTGAGTGCGCCTAGATTGCTAGCCCTAATTTCATTCAATCGCCCGAGCGCCCCCTCTGCGGGGCTTGATTGATAATGAAAAATTAGGGTCGTAGCGTTCAGCGGAGAACCTGAGACAAGGGAGTCCCCGACCGCAGGCTCAGGCGGGGGAGCCGAAACAAAACGCTCAGCGTCCAGCGATTAAAGCGAGACCTCCCCAGAGGTCGATTTTGTTTTGGGGGCTTGCCCCCGAAAACCGTTGAGTAGGCGAGACCAAGCTCGTCTGGTTAGTTGAATAACGCGAATTTGAGCACAGGAGCTTGCCGACTGCCAAATGAGTGTTAATTCACCTTCCAGAGGGGCTTGGTCTCGCGTAGCGAGGCGGTTTTCGGCTTTTAATTAGAAGGATCAGCGCAGGGGCGTCCAGCCCCGAGCATGAACCTTCTAATTCATTGAAAAAGCACCGCTTTTTTAATATTCCCCTTTCAAGGGGAACCCCATCCCTTGGAGCGTTCAGCGTAAAGGATTGGGGCATCCATCGGCGTCCGTTATCGGCGTCACCCTAACGCTGACGTTTTACCACGCGGGCATTCTCAGTTTTTTATCCGGGTTGATCACGCCCACGATCTACTTTGATAAACCGGAAAAAAACGAAAAAGGCTCGGTTCTTCGACGCCTTTTTATCTTTATCGCCGTGCTGCTATTTTGCTTTGGCACGCTCTCCAACTTCACCGTTCCGGCAATGATTAATGCGCTGCAACAACACTACTTCGTTGCACTTTCCGATCTGGTTTATCCCGTTTGGGCGTATCTGTACCTCCCTCTTTTTTTACTCGGGATTAGCATTCATGTTGCGCTGCGACGCGCAATATCGCCCCGCTTAAACAAGCTCAAACAAAAGATGACCAAGAAGACGACCATGGCACGAGATGAACGCACTGACGTGCGCACAGTAAAAGCCTTTCTACCTGAAACCGTTCAATACGATCCTGAAAAATACATTGATCTCAATAAGGGCGTTTTCGTTGGTTTGGATCGCGAACATCAACCGCAATACATTCCATTAGAAGACATCCAAAAGCAGCACGCCGACATCATCGGCACCACAGGTGCCGGTAAAGGGGTTGCGTCAGGATTGATCCTTTATCAGCTCATTCTGGCTAACGAAGGCGTGTTTGTCATGGATCCGAAAAATGACGAATGGGCGCCTCATTTGATGAAGTACGCGTGTGAAAAAGCGGGTAAGCCGTTCTACCTAATTGACCTCAATAAGAAAGCGCCACAACTGGATTTACTGGCTGACGCGACACCGGAACAAATTGAAGAACTGCTTGTTGCCGGATTCAGTTTGGCAGAAAAAGGCGACGTGGCCGACTTCTATCGTATCGACGATAGAAAAGCCGCAAGGGAAGCGCCATTGCAAGCCAGTCACATCGAACGACGATCATTTAAAAACCTGTTAAATACCGTCTATGTTCAAGGCATTGCGGAAACCATTAAAGCGTTTTACGGCAAACTCGAAGAGCTCTCGTTGGTGGAATCGATTAACGCCATTGGGGGGATGCGATTGCAAGATGTGTACGACCAGGGAGGGTGTTGTTACGTCATTGGTTCAATGCGTAACTCAAAAATATTGATCACACAGAAGATGATCCTTATCCGCTTATTTCAACTGGCAGAAACACGCGACCGTGTGGCTGGCAAACCACGCCCAATTGCCATCTTCCTGGATGAATTGAAATACCACATTTCCAAACCGGCAATGGAAGGCTTAGGAGCCGCGCGCGACAAGGGCGTGCATATGTTTCTCGCGCATCAATCGATTGCCGACTTAAAAGATTGTCCGGCCGACCTTAACGGCGATGCTGTGGTTGGCGCCGTGGTGGAAAACACCAAATTCAAATTGGTGTATCGATTACAAGATCCCGACACAGCCAAATGGGTATCGGAAATGTCGGGGACTATTTTGGTGGATGACGAAACCCGTTACGTTGAAGCCAACAAATCGTTATCCGAAGTGGTGGAAGATAAGCGCAACATTCGCATGGCAGAAAGGCAGTATGTCGATACCAACATGTTGTTAAATCTGCCCGCGTTTGTCAGCTACATCTTTACGACAAATGATGTACCTAAGCCGTCACTCATTGCTCCTATTAAAGTTCAAAAACAACACCTCGTCACGTTCGATGAAACGCAGCAAACCATTCCTGATGAACCCGAAGAACTGACACAAGAAAGTGAAGAGCCAATGGGTGAATCTCTCGTTCATGAGGATGAGCATAGCGACTCCGAAGGATCACCAACACCACAAGGATCGGACATGAACAACGACTTTAATGAACTCGATCTCGATACGTTTAAACCCGCAGGCGATGAACCAAAAACAACACCACAACGGAACACCGAAGAAGAAGCCGCTGAACTGGAGGCTCTCTCACAACAAATTGATGGATTCAACGAGTGATACTCAAAATCAAACTGGAGATATGATCCAATGGAATTACAAAGTAAACGACTTTGCGCCCTATGGGACCATAACAAGTACACCCTCAGAAGTACCCCTGTGAAAAAGCCCATTGACGGGCTTTTTATTTTTAATAGCCTGTTTTCCGTGGAAGCGTTCGCCTCCAGGCCGGAGCAAAACCTCACCACGAAGTTGTCCAAACTCACCGCCGAAAAACTGTTGAAAAAAGTACGCGCGCTACGTAACGACATCAACCGACAGCATCGCCAGCTGATGACAGAGATGGGCGACATTACGCTGAATGCGCCACGAGAGATAACCGCGCAAGTGATGAATGTGGAACAGCGTTGCTTTACACCAGGCAGCATCATGCTAATGAAAGTCTTCACGGCCAGCGACAGCTACTTCACCACACTCAACAAAGCCAAACTCAATGGCGAGTTGACCGAGAAGGAGATGCAAGCGCATCGAACAACGGTCATAAAACAAATCACTCAATGCCTTTTTGAGCTCAACAAAACGTGTCTCTCTTTTCATAAAGTGCGCAAGCAAGCAGAGGCGGCCACATGAGTCAACTGATTACTTCAAAAGAAGCCCGATATAAAAAAAACCATGAAAAAATGGCAACCGTGATCCAGTTTCTAAAACAAGAAGTCTATTCCGACATGCCTAATCTAATGCTATTACTGTCCTATAAAGACAGAGCTCCATTAGATCGTTTATTGAACAAACTTATCAGTCTTGAATATATTCAAAAGCATGTGTTTGAATTTCAAACTGGCAAGATTTCGATTTGGGGGATCACCGATTTAGGGCTGACGCAAAACATTCAGGACATCAACGAAGACTTTCGGGCGTTCGATCCCTACCGCGTGAAATTCGGTACGCTGGAGCACAAGCTTATGAACCAAAAAGCGCAAATCTATTTGCAGCGTAATGGCTGGACGGACTGGCGTAACGCCGACCAATATTCGTTTCGAAAGCAATATGACGTCGAGCACCGACCGGACGCCATCATCACGGCGCCCAACGGATTTACCATCGCGATTGAAACCGAGCGTACCCTCAAAACGGTGTCTCGTTATCGCGCCATTCTTAAGAGTCACGTCTTAGCGCAAAAGAAAAACTACTGGAGCGCGGTGTTCTATGTGGTACCCAATGACGACATTCGCCAGCTCTTAATCAAGCGGTTTGATCGCGTCGAATACATCCCGTTTGACGAATCCAAACATCCTTTCGAGCACTACCGTTCGAAACTCGTGCGCGTGTTCACGCTCGACGAACTGAAAACCCTCACCATTCAATAATTCATGACTTATGACTTATGACGACGCATCGATGCTCGGCATCGAGACGTCGTCACATCTGGAGAAATCATTATGCGCGTATTTATTGCAGAAAAACCCTCATTAGCCGCGGCGATCTTTAAAGGCTTAGGCGGCAATCCCGACACAGAGAAAAAAGACGGCTATTACCAACATGGCCAAGACGTCGTGACCTGGTGCTTAGGTCATTTACTGGCGTTGTGCGATCCCGAAGATTACAACATCGAACATAAGAAATGGGCCCTGTCTTATCTGCCGCTCACGACGGTGTACCCACCGCGCATGAAGCCGCGTAAAGGGGCGGAGAAACAACTTAAAGTGGTACTGAACTGGATAGGTAAAGCCGACAGCATCGTCCACGCGGGCGATCCCGATCCCGAAGGTTGTCTTTTGGTGGACGAAGTGCTGACTTACGCACAAAACACCAAGCCCGTGCAACGTGTCTTGATTGCCGATTTGAACGATAAACCGGTGAAAGCAGCGCTGGCCAACTTGCAGCCAAATGAACACTTCCAACCACTCACCCAAAAGGCGCTCGCCCGCGCCGTTGCCGATCAAAGCTTTGGCTATAACCTCACCCGAGCCTACACGCTCAAAGCCCGAGAGAAAGGCTTTGATGAAGTGCTCAACATTGGACGAGTGCTCACCGCCATGATTGGCATGATCAACGAGCGAACCTTAGCGAACCTCAATCACCAAAAGAGCTTTTATTATGAGCTATTTGGTCATTTCGAATTGGGTGGCCATATCATCAAAGGCAAACTCATGCCTGGTGAAGAGTTTGAACTCGATGACAAAGGGCGCATGATTTCTTCTCTGGAGGTCGCGGCGACCAAAGAGGCCGATACCGGCGCCAAGGCCAACATCAGCGATATTGAGCAGAAAACCGAAACTCGCCAACCGCCCATGCCATTTAACTTATCGAAGCTGCAAATTGAAGCGTCGAAACGATGGGGATACAAACCCAAAGAAGTGCTTGATGCGCTGCAAAGTTTGTATGAGAAACACAAATTGCTCACCTACCCACGCAGTGACAACCAATACTTGTCCGATGCGCACCTGGAGAACCGTGACAGCATCTTATCGGCGATCAAAGGGACACTGTCACATTTAAGCGAGGCAATAGACCAAGCGGCGCCGACATCGAACCATAAATCGTTCAATGCCAGCAAAATTGAAGCGCACCATGCTATCGTGCCAACCGAGAAAAGCGGCGCGGGCATCGAGCTAAACGAACGTGAACGCAACTTGTATGAGTTGGTGGCCAAACGCTTTATTGCGCTGTTCTACCCTGGATCCGTACGTGACAAAGTCGCGCTCGATGTAACTTGCACCGGTCGCTGCTACCGCGCCACCCAAACCACCCTCAATAAGCAAGGCTGGGAAGTACTGTTTAAAGGTGAACATCAAGACGAACCCAACCAAAACGCGCTGGATTTGGCCAGTTTAACCAAGGGCACCGAAGGGACATGTACTCAAGTGGACATGGAGCAGCGCGAAACCAAACCGCCAAAATATTTTGATGATGCCAGCTTGCTTAAAGCCATGACACAGGCCGCTAAGTTCATTAAAGATCCCGAACTGCGTAAAACGCTGGAAGCGAAGGACAAAGACACCGCGGGCGAAAACGGATCGATTGGCACCGAAGCCACGCGAAGCGGTCACATCGAGAAGGTAGGCAAGCTGACGCACCTAGTGAGTTTAGGTAAGGAGAAAGGCTATAAGAATCCGGTGTACAAAACCACCGAGGCGGGACAAGAGTTCTGCGCCCTCCTCCCTGATGAGATTGTACGGCCAGACATTTCCGCGATTTGGGAAGGCAGTCTCGATAAAATTTCGAAGAAACAACTCAATATCGAATCCTTCTTGCATGACGTGAACCAGTATATTAATAGCCAGGTAGAGCACGTTAAAACGCAGGGTGTGCCGTTCGTCAAACGCCATGGGATCACTTGCCCAACCTGTCAGCAAGGCACCCTCATTAAGCGTCCAGGCAAGCATGGTCCCTTTCACGCCTGTAACCGCTACCCTGATTGCAAAACGACGTTCCCTGATGATAATGGCCAGCCAAACTTAAATCCCAAACCACGTCAGAACGCTAAGCCCAGTACGGAGGAATTTTGCAAGCAGTGCGGCAATCCGTTGGTTCGCCGACCAGGGAAAAAAGAAGGATCATTTTGGTGGGGATGCAGCGGTTTTCCTAAGTGTAAAGTACGCTTTTTTGACCAAGACGGTAAACCGGATCGAGATCGCGGAGAGCTTTAAGCATCCACCTTCTCCTGCCATGTTCACATGATAGGATGATGAAAAAATAGGCGCCCTCAACTTGACGGCGCCTATGATGGACAGCTCAACGTATTTTGACTTTTGGTGGCATTATTGAGCGATTGACGTTGTTAGTTTTTAAACTATACGACATAAAGACTAGCAGGCTTCATTCATCTCAGCAGAATCAATCTGTTATCTGTCTCGCAAAGCAGCGAACAGAAACCGCGCCGAAAAAAGAGACGCCCTCCAACAAAGTGACAAAGATGTCATACATTAGCAGGCGTCTCTCACACAAAACTAACAAAGCAAGGACTCTTTAACGTTATTTTCAAATCGTTAGGTGGTTTCTAAATCTCTGTGTAAGCACCTGACTGACACAACATCCAAGAGTTGTGTTCTGGATAAATTCAACTCTTGGCCTCATCCATCACCCTGGATGAGACGCACTATCTGATTAATTAAAGTTGCATTTGAAACACCTCACCTTCCTCATAGGGTGAGGTTTTTTTTGCGTGTTACACTACTCACGCGAATGAAGCGATACAACATAGGAATAAACATTCATGCCAACCTATCAAGTCACCTATTTAGATACGAAGCAAACCCTCATCGACAGTGAAGCCATCTTTATGAAAAACTTAGTCACGGCCAAACGTTCGGCAGAACATCACGCGCCAAGTCATGCCGAACAAATCATCATCCAGGATTTGATGGACAACGTATTAAGCCGCCTAATTGTCAACGAAGGATGGACGGATACGCCATCCAATTAAGTTCCCTCTCCCACACCAACGGCCATATCATGCAAACGAACAATGACCCTTGGGTTTGTCTTGAAGATGATGAGGATGATTACGTCATCGATCATTTTGAACTCAGAGCACCAGGACGCAAACCACTCATACTCAAACAGCCTTCTTTTTCGAAGTTGATGTTTGTTACTCAGCAATACCTTCACACTTCAAAAAACACCACGAAAGAAATATTAATAAAGGCGATCCTCAATACGGCAGAGCCATTCACCGCTGAAGAGCATTGCCGCCTCGTCACCGCATTAGAACATCACCTAAGCGGCAATAACGAAAAAGCCCGATAACATAAACATGTTATCGGGCCATTTGATGTGATTACAAACAACGAACTGGAATACGAAGCCAGTTAACCAAAGGGTTGTTGTTCGATGATAAACGCATCAGGAAACAACCAGTGATACATTGACTTGAGCCTCTAGAGCTTCATCGATAAATAGATTCATGAGAGCCCCCTCTTAAATTAGTCGTTTAAAAAACGGCTAATTCTGCTGGCCATTCAGAGAACTGGCAAAGCACAGCGGGAAACCCCGCAAATAATTAATAAAACCCTGAGAACAAAGATAAGTCTCACAAGACTTATCTTGACGGTTCATGGATTAATAAGACTGAACGCCCTGTTTAACCCCTTCCCAAATCTCCGACCAAACATCAATAGAACGGCCACAATCAAAGCAGCTCATCACAACTTGGCCATCACGGCCAATCAAGACATGACTGTTTGTTGGAGTATGACAACGAGAACAAGCATGAAATCCTGCAAAGCAGAATCCCGTCTTATCGAGTAGAGCAAAATTCAAGACCAAGGCTTCTTCATGAAGCGCGGTTTTGGTTTCAATCCACTCATTATTCACCCCGCACCACATGTATAATCGGCCATCACCATCAAGTGACAGATAACACTTGCGTGTCAAATGATAATGGGTAGTGACCTCAGACGGCGCATTCTCTCGGATTTGTAGAATATTGATGATCGCGTCAAGCTTTGACATAAGACCTCTCCTAGAACAATAAATAAAACAGAAGAAGCCCCACAGGACTTCTCCTGTGGTTAGTGCAAAGCGTAAACGCTTTAGTTGGTTGGTGTTATGCCACGATTAATCGATGACACGAGCAATGTTATCCCACTCAGAATGTTCTCTGGCGTATTCCATGAGACGCACCTGGTGGTAACTGAAATTTTCCATTTCGGCAAAGTCGCCTTTTTCAAACGCAACGATCGCACAAAAACTCAATGCGATAAGCCAAATACACATCCCTGCCGCTTCTTGCGAAAACGAACCCAACGAGTAGTTGTGAGGGTTATCGAGTGTGACTTGCGTATTCATAACTGGATAAGCGAACTTACCCCCGTTATCTAACGTCACAAATTCCCAATAGGCCCCGTGGTACTCTTTCAGAAATTCCTTTGAAAAACGATAGATCGAGTTTTCAAGGAAAACGAACTGTTGGGTAATGGATGGATAAAAATTCAGACGTTCCTGCTCAGGAACTATTGAAGCAGTAATCATGATGATCACCTTTGAATTGATGGATTGACAACAAGCGAGGCTATCAATCATAATCTTGGGCTACAGCACCACTCGATTATGAATGGTTGCCTTCGCCAAGATTTACAACGTCTTATGCGCTGTGCGGTCATTATATCGGAGTAAAAAAAAGCCCGTCAACTTAATGATGGGCTTTTTTATTGAGCAGACCAGAAAGAGAGCCACCGGTATCAAAAGCGGTCCCTCCTTTTTCAAGATGCTCCTGGTAACGTCGCTGTGCATGAATTTTATTGATGAGAACCTGCTGACGTTCTTCTGGATGACGACGAGGAAAACGGCTTGCCGTTTCATAGACCAATGCAAATCTGAAGTCTTCATTTTTGCTCATCCAATAGATGTCCGCCATATACTCATCGTAGGACGCATATACGGCGCTTTGGAACGCCGATTTAAATGCGTCGCTCTCCTGTCCATCATCATACATAAACTCACCGGTCTTCGTGGCCATAATGCGTTTCGTCATACATCCTCCAGATAGCAAAAACCCGATAACATGTTGATGTTATCGGGCTATTTAATGCAATAAAAGAGTTTATGCTGCTTTTAATTGGCTTTCATCTTCAACGTATTCTTTTAAATAAGTAAACGCTTTTGATGCCTGACTTGCCGCCTTAAAAATGAATCGTTTATCATTTTTTAAAACTTGAAGCCAATTCGCAATGTAAGATTCGTGTTGAACGTCGCCGACAATACCAAAGTCCGCCATTAAGAATGCCGATCCAAGCTCTGCAACAAGCTCTTCAAACGCATAATCCTTATCACCGAATTGACGCCCCTTGGTACGCGCTAGCCGAGATTTGTGTCCCGTCCAGTGTGTCAGTTCGTGCATAACGGTCGCATAAAGATCTGCGATTGACTCAAAGCGCTCACGGTCTGGGATAACAATTTCATCCGTGGATGGGCGAAAAAACGCCTTTTGTCCAACGTAATTGATGGTTGCCCCCGTTGCTTTAAAGAAATCCTCCACATCTTCTCTCAAATCAAGTTCCCCTCTCAGCACCGTTTTTGGCTCTGGTTTGGTGATACCCTCAATCTGATCAAGGTTGAACACCACAAAGGTTTTCAACATCGGGATCGTTTCTTTTTCTTCCTTACCATTCGCAATCGTCTCTTTTTCCAAAGACTTGTAAAAAGTAATATGCGTCCCCTTCTCACCTTTAATGACATTCCCTCCAAGCTCTAATGCTTGCTTGAAAGTCAGCCATTGATTCGAGCTGAAATGATTCATTTGAGCACTCATCCAAAGCAACATCACATTCATTCCTGAATATCGGTTACCTGTCGAAAAGTTTTCAGGGAGACCGTCGGACTGGGTGACATCCCAAGGGCAAACCCAAGGTTTCACTCCGGCCTCTAACGCTTCAATAATTTGATTGGTCACCTCTTGATGAAAATCGCGTGGTGCTTTCTTAATGGTTCGCTTCGTTGATTTCGTCATGATTTTTCTCACTATTAGAGAAAAACTACCCCCATACGGGAGTAATTTCCCGTATGGTTGGACGTTTCAGTCAAGCGCTAAGAGCGTTTAACTGAACAAACGATTTGATTAGTGCCGATTTAGCGACGTCGCAAAGTCCACGTGGCTATGTCGGCATTTTAAAGAGATTGGTGCGTAAAAGCTCTCATAGTAGAGAGCCATTTACATCGACTTGTTACATGAATAAGGAAAGGATCTGCTCTTTAAAGAAAAGCGTCACAGACAAGGAAACGATTAGCCATTGTAAGCGATCTAACTTACTTTCCAGCTTCTCAAAACGCTTATTTGTGTCCGACTTAAATTCTCGAACGGATTCTTTCAGATTATCGACTGATTCCTGAGTCGCATAATGGTGCTCAAACTGCTTCATATGAAGCAAAGCATCAACTAATTTTTCAGCAGGTATCTGTACGGTTTCCATCTCATTATCCAATGATAGTCTCCTTTTACTATTAAGGAGAAACGCCCATAGGGACGTTTCCCTATGGGGTTGAATTGATTAATGAACCAGTGAATCTGGTTGTCGCTATCGAGATAGCCCACCACATACGATATGCAGCGTAAAACAGTATTACAAATGTTTACGCCTTAATCAATGAGGAGATCTTCCCAACAAAATTGAACGAAGTGATGCTAAGTGATAAGTTCCCTTCAATTAACCACACAAAAACAAAGGAAAAGTAATGAGTAACGTTTTTGACCTTATATACGAGGGGCTTCAGGTTCTTGCAGAAGAAGCGTGCAACAGCGAAACGAGTACAGAATTGAGTCGAGAGGCATTTTTGCCTCTTGCAGTTCTTAGCGAGGTTATAAAGCCAAGAAGTACATCTTTAAGTGACGGTGATCTGGCAGCGCGCTCAATCAACCTTGTTGGCGTAAGTTGTAAAGTAATGAATTCTCATCAAAAGAACTTCAAAGAAACAGATCTCTATCACTTGTGTAAGACGTTCATTACCAGTCTTTGTGACGAAATGGATATCGATTTATTTCATAAAACGTACTGGCTATCTCGTATTGATGAATCATTACCAGTGGAGTAATTCACTCATAATACGAAAGTAAAAGCTCATCCTTATGACAGGCTTTTACTTTCTACCCACTTTGGCATTAATTACGTCATAAACTTTTCGAACCGTATTGATAGCTCGCCCCGTTTCTGCGCTCGCTTTCCTAAGTGACAATCCGTTGTGGTATGCTCGAATAACATCGGGATAGTCATTCAACAACGTCTCGCTCTCCTTGGTCGGCCTACCTAAATGCCGAGAGTGAATGAACTGAGCTCGCCGCTGACCACTTTTAACCTTCTCATGATGCCGACGATAACTAACAGAGTATTCGTGGCCATCAACTCGGCGCTTTCCTAAATTACGAAGCTCTTGATTGAATAAATGAGCGTTAACACTCAAGGCATCACTGTATTCCGTGAGTGAACCAAATTTGTGCTGATAGGCTTGAAGTCTCGCTAACACTCGTTTTTCTAGGCTTCCGAAGTGCGGATAGAAGCCAATGACTTTAATATCATGAACGCAACCAAACTTAGCCAGGTCGTGACCAATTTCAGGCATTCGTTCTTCCAGACGGCGAGTCGTCATACCCACTTTGTACAGTGGGTAACAAACCCCTTCCAGCTCCAAGTGAATGCGCAATACATACAAATGTTGCTGTAAGATTGTCGCAAGACGTAGTCGGAAAAATTTGGAGGTTTGAGTGCCATGAACCTGATCATAAGCAAGCAACTGTTTGTCTTTCGCGGCAAACAAGGTTTCTTGTAATTCAGCATAATCCGCCATTGATAAATGACGGCCTCCTTTTGAGTTCAAGGTGATCAATTGCCGAGCTGCCACGGACAATGTAGGACGTTCATCCTTTGTCTTTTGCTCAACTAAGCCCGATATTACCAACTCGTCAAACGTAACCTGTTGTTTTCTCGAAAGCCATGTTCGGCTAAAAGAATGCCAGCGACTTAACTTTTCCAGCATGGTCATTTCAGCTTTAGAGACACCGGTAACCACATCAAACAGCGGTAAACCGGTCATTTGTAGTGTCACCTTCGCATCAGCACAAGTCTGACCGTCATGAGCAAAGTGGTGTTCTTTCAATCGACCTTTCTTGGCAATTAAACCTTGTTGGCAAAACGGGCAGCGCAATAAGGTTCGACCAGCTTGAACCTCATGAATGCCAATCAATTCACCATTATCATTAAGACCGTGACTTAAAAACATGCCCCACCTGTATCATGAAAGTATCTTTTATTTAAGGGTGACTTTACATCAGGAAAGTTCAACATACTTTTTTGATACACTTTACTTCTGCTGGTACTGCATCAATTGGCCTTCGAGTTTCGCACTCACTTTCTGAGCTTCATTTAAGGAAGCAACCGTTTATCGGAAAAAAGCCCTAACCTTTGGTTGGGGCTTTTTACTATTAGTTAAATTATATTTTCTATATGTATGCTAATAAATCGAGACAAGCAAAGGGATCTTCTCAAATAAACACAGTAACACCGTTACCGTAGTTACCCGTCCACACTCCAATGCCTTTCGGATTTCCGAGAACTTTGAATCACTCGCCGTTCCACACTAAACAGCCACACGTACGACTATCAGCTATTGGTCATAGTTATACCTAGTCTCAGAAACTCCCTTATGTGTGAGAACCAAGGTTACGTGCCCTTGAGAAGTTCAGGGAACAAAAAAATGCTTCTAAGCATAATTCCTCCCTACAAGGTAAGTTTCGGTACAAATATTAGCCAAGCATAAACATTACGTCAAAAAATCAGCTATTTATTTTATTTAGATATCGTTGGGACTTTTTAGTAACCGTAGACTAGCCCAATCCGCAGACTGGATAACGAGAAGACGGTCATCACGATCAATAAAGCCACGTAAATGATCACGTAAATCACTGGCTGTAGTATTGCTATGCTTCAGACACCAAACAGACTCCAGTACGCGGACCGCTCCAAAGTCTTCAAGCTCGGTATACAAGCGTTTGTAATCCCTATTCGCAACAAGATCATACGAAATAAAAAAAGTAGTCATCTATGTTCCCCTTACTCTGTAAAAAACTAGTTTTATAATACGTCAACTAGCTTAACCGACCCTGCGTCAAATTTCCTCCTATAACCTTCCTTTCGACATAGTAGAAATATCGCTCACAATCATATAGGTATGACTTAGCGCTAAACATTTAACTCAAAGGTAAAAAGTGATCATTTTGGTAATTAGAGGGTGATATCGAGACGGAATGAAAACGCATCACAAGCGTTTAACATTTGGCAAAAAACTGTAATTAACTTTCAGGAAGGATTAGATAGAAATCAGGAGAGGAAAGAGTGACTTTTGCCATGTTTTTGCGCAGGAAGCATCCAAGCTAACAAAAGCCACCCTAAATTTAGCTATTGAACATAATAGGCATAATCACCACCAGAAAATGCCCTCCACTATAGACAAGCGCACCGACACCACCACAAAAAGTCTAGTACCCTAAAAATGATAACGCTTAGGTGATCTAAATTTAAGCTAAATTTGACCCATTATTAATTTGCACGTATATTAACCATCAAGTGATGGTTCTCCTCACTAATATTGGCAATGAAAGAAAACCTCGAAAAATGGGTAAGGACAAACGTTACATGCGTACAGAGACAGTAAGCTTTTTGAAAAAACACGCTGCTGATCTTCCTTTAGATGATGCTATGACCATCACACAAAACGGCAAGCCGATTTATGTTGTGGAGTCATATGAAGAGCGCCAAAGACGCGATCAGGCTATTGCTTTGATGAAGCTGGTCAGTTTTGGACGTGAAGATATGACTGCTGGACGAACAACCAGCTCAGACAAATTTAAGGAGAGATTGGCGGCTCGAAAATCCAAATAAGAGGGACTTAATGAGCACCAATATTGTATACACCGAAGCATTTGAAAATATGACAGACGACCAAATCAACTACCTATCACTCTGGAGTGAAGAGGATGTTGTGGTCGAGAGGATTGAAACCCTTGTAGAGAAATTTGAGAGTAACATTACTGATAATCCAGAAATGCACCCTCCTTGCCACGAGTTAACAACTCTTGGCGTATACAATATTCGCCAATTCAGCTTTGATGGTTTCAAGTTGCTCTATGAATATCATGAGCACATTGACACCGTCGCAGCTCTCGCGTTGGTACGGGATAAGCAAAACCTACAATCGATGTTGGTCGATTACTGCTTAATCCACAAATAACGTTCAGAAAACAAAAGGCCGCTCGATAGCTGTCTCTTATACACAAATCCCCAAGCTTGTAGCTTGGGGATTTTTTTTGAACTCTTTCAAGTGTGTGTGATCTGATCACTTAGTAATCCTTACTGAAACACTAAGATGACACACTCAGACGCTAAACTTTGGGCACAAGAACAATTTGGACAAGCACAACTTAAAGACCCTCGAAGAACACAACGCCTCATCAGTTTAGCGACTTCTATTGCTAATCAACCAGGAGTCTCCGTGGCTAAACTTCCTTTTTCTCCCGCCGATATGGAAGGTGCATATCGCTTTATCCGCAATGATAACATCGATGCAAAAGACATCGCTGAAGCAGGTTTTCAATCAACGGTATCTCGAGCTAACGAGCATAAGGAATTACTCGCGCTTGAAGATACAACAACGCTCAGCTTTCCGCATCGAAGTATCAAAGAAGAACTCGGGCATACTAATCAAGGCGATAGAACTCGAGCTCTCCACGTACATTCGACGTTACTTTTTGCACCACAAAACCAAACCATTGTTGGTCTGATAGAGCAGCAGCGATGGAGCCGAGATATTACCAAGCGTGGGCAAAAGCACCAACACGCGACTCGCCCTTATAAGGAGAAAGAGAGTTACAAATGGGAGCAAGCTTCTCGTCGTGTCGTTGAACGCCTAGGGGATAAAATGTTAGATGTTATCTCGGTCTGTGACCGAGAAGCAGACCTCTTCGAATACTTAACTTATAAGCGTCAACATCAGCAGCGTTTTGTCGTTCGCTCAATGCAAAGTCGTTGTCTAGAAGAGCATGCTCAAAAGCTTTACGACTATGCGCAAGCGTTACCAAGCGTCAAGACAAAAGCGCTTACCATCCCCCAAAAAGGAGGAAGAAAAGCGAGAGATGTAAAGCTTGATGTTAAATATGGTCAGGTGACATTAAAGGCTCCGGCAAACAAAAAAGAGCATGCAGGCATACCTGTTTATTATGTTGGTTGTCTTGAGCAAGGGACATCAAAAGACAAGTTAGCATGGCACCTCTTGACGTCGGAGCCAATAAACAACGTTGAAGACGCCATGAGAATTATCGGTTATTACGAGCGTCGATGGCTGATTGAAGATTTCCATAAAGTCTGGAAAAGTGAAGGGACAGATGTGGAATCACTCAGGCTACAAAGTAAAGATAACTTAGAGAGATTAAGTGTCATCTATGCTTTTGTTGCTACGCGTTTATTGGCGTTACGCTTCATTAAAGAAGTTGATGAGCTAACGAAAGAAAGTTGTGAAAAGGTATTGGGCCAAAAAGCTTGGAAGCTACTGTGGTTGAAACTAGAAAGTAAGACGTTACCTAAAGAAGTGCCCGATATGGGCTGGGCGTACAAAAATCTCGCTAAATTAGGCGGTTGGAAAGATACCAAGAGGACGGGGAGAGCTTCAATAAAGGTGCTTTGGGAAGGATGGTTTAAATTACAAACCATCCTTGAAGGCTACGAACTCGCAATGTCTCTTGATCACTAGACTTGTGATCAAGAGACAGGCTCGATAGCGGCTTTTTTATGTCCAAAATTCTATCTTCAGAAAAATTTGCAAACGTCGAATACACTTATTACGTTTAATAAAAAAATAATGAACAAAAACTTTCATTTCATTGGAGCTCTCCTGACTGCACTACTGCTAGCTGGTTGCTCAACAACGTACAACATCAGCGGAGACGTAAAACTCGAAGTTCACGGGGATCTTATAACAACTGAACGCGACACATTTGAAGTTTTGAATGACGTTAAGTTAGGATTATAAGTTCAGGCAGAGACATAGAGCCCTCTAGAGAGATCTATGTATTACATATGTAATACAGCTTAATTAATTCTTTACCATCAATATCGTCTTCAAAACCTTGTAACGCAACAACAATTAAGTGTTTATCGCAGTGCTCACCCCTTAACAGGGCGTTAGGCAAAAATGAGTTTTTCTAGAATAAAAGCAGTATGTGTAGAAGATTCGGTGGAAACAGAAGATGTGCTAGTTGTTGACTTATTTGTAAATACTGATAGTTCCGCACGTCCGATGGAGAGTTTTGGTTACACGATTGATGGCGGAGACAAGTGGCCTATTTATATTATACCCAAAGATAAAGAAGGGTTACTTCATTGGGGAGCAGGTGAAGGGAACGCTACATCAACAGTGAACTTGTTTCAAAGAAAGATTCAAATAGGTGAGTACATCACTCGTACTGATACTGATCGTAGCGGAACATCAGAGTGTACCTACAGAATTACTGAGGTTTTCGATTGGAGTCAACTTCGATAATTTGCCTAACAAAGCATTTAAGCATGATTCTGCTCGTATGGCTCTTTTACTATGCGTTGATTTTAGTGATTAAGCTACCGGCTTTGGCATCGGCTTATTGCGAAGAAGGTTGTGGCAAATGACCCAAAAATCCACTTTCTTTGGCCTACTTGGTCGCACATCTAACGGATATGCACTTTCAACATGGAAGCGCATCTTACCACGCTCTTTCCAAGCGCGATAAACAACTTGGTAGTTAACGTCATTACCTTCATCGTCTTTCAACATACAACTGCAGTAACGCGTGTAACCTCCGTGATAGCAGAACTGATCTGGTAACGTCTCGATAATTTGTGGTAAGTGGCGGGATAGCATATATCGAGTCTCATCGAAAACACGCAAGTCCGGTTGATATGGATACAGCTGTTCTTTTGCCACTACTTCGCCGTCGCGAATACTTCGAGTGAACGTATGATGCGATAAAGTAAAGAAGAGGGTGTAGCTCTCGTTACGTTTTGGGTGAGTAAATGTAATTTTAAGAGCATCTAGGTGGGA
The DNA here is from genome assembly GCF_036533715.1 of Vibrio sp. M260121. Taxonomy (NCBI): domain Bacteria; kingdom Pseudomonadati; phylum Pseudomonadota; class Gammaproteobacteria; order Vibrionales; family Vibrionaceae; genus Vibrio; species Vibrio sp. M260121. The sequence continues at coordinate 52,108 of NZ_JATABF010000049.1, forward strand.
TAAGTCAAATTCCTGCTCATCAACTTTGAACGATTTCCACTGCTGAACAGCACGATCAGGAAGGTTGAATAATTGCTTTTTCGCCATTGATGTCGGTTTTTCCTTACCCCAGAAATAACAAAGGCTCCATCTAGGGAGCCTCGTGAACTTATCATATAAGTTCAATTCAGAACATCATTACCGGACACTGCCTCGACCCTCAAGACTAAAGTAATCAATCAGGTTACGCGATGTCATCATTCAAAAATCAAGCGAGAGCTATTCAGTCTGAACAATGTCTGCTGCATCGTTTGACTAAATATTAGTGCAATAATGATATGCGAGTCAAGATTAGAGTACGTAATTTTTACGTATTTTTCACGTATTTTATCCGTAATTTAGCATAAAGGTCAGCGGGTTAAGTTTACGATTTGAAAGGCGATGAACCTTTTTTTTGGGCACACCTGAAGGAAGAAGGAAATGCCCCACTATATGCACTGTATTCGCTTTGATTTCACGTTTTTTTCTAAATGGTTCTTGTTTTTCCTTGGTGCTATCGTCGATTTGAAGCTAGTGAAATTCGGGGAGGTCTGAGCGTCTTCCTACTAGCTAACTTTCGTATCTCAATGGCGGTAAAGTTTTGCAGCTGCCTGTCTCACTTCAGTGTTCAAAGCCTTTCATATAATTCCTGCTTTCAATATCTTGGGGAGTAAAAATCGAAGTGGCGTATGGACTAACAAATTGCTTAAGGGTGATTCGCAATGCTGGAAAAAGTAAAGCAAATACTTGATAAGAATGATTTATCTTGTAGATACGTGCATGCACGGGGTACTTACTGTTACAACTCCATGCGGAGTTGACCAGAATCCTTTTCGCCCTGATGCCTAACGTAATTCGCTATTACCTGTTCATTCACGCCTACGCTACTGACAAAGTAACCTGGCGACCAAACAATGTTCTCTTTCCAGTAAACCTTACTTAGCCAACTGAACGTTTTTCGCATGTGGTGCGACGATTGGCTTTTTAGTTTACCCATGACGTCTGAAATACTGTACTTCGGTGGGATAAGCATCATCATATGCAGATGATCTTCATCAAAGCCTATCGTCTCGATCTCAACGCCAGGTAAACTTCGCAGTAACTTTGGCATAATCTTTCGTAGGTAGCTGCACATACCAGGGTTCAGGATTTTCCGACGGTACTTAGTCACCCAAACTATGTGATATTTAGTGTAATAAACACTATGGGACGAGGTGTAATATTGCATTTAGCCATCGTACCGTCTCCAAAGGCATTCATCCACGGGTAAACCCGTGGTTTTCTGTATCCACAGAATAAAAAATGCTCAAATACGGGATGAATGGACGTTTACTTGGGGGGCAACACGCAATAGCGTTGAGCTATATGCTGTCTCCGTAAAGCAAAATCACGAATATACTATAGGGCTATTTGAAGGAAAATTTTATATTAAATCAAATATTTTTGATCCAAAATATATAAAATATGTGATACTCGTTGTTTTTCTAATGTCGCCGCTGTCTGACTTCGATGGCGCTCTAACAAAGCAGCCCATTTCCCCATCCGTTCTTGACTATCCCCTATTAAATGGCCATCAATCCACATGTTGTGTAAATCAAAAACCACCACGGTTTGAGCGTCATGAACCTCATCCGCTAAATGGATTTGACTATAGCGATTATCCAAAACATAAATTCGTCCATCATCATGATGGTATTCCAATACTAGATGGTAGATTTTAGGCGTAGTGGATGGCAATAATAAATACGCGAGACGCAACCGGTTTGATGGCATTCCTTGCCTAAGTAACGAGAAGTACTTCGCTATCGCAATATCTTCACAATCGCCTTTAAATCGTCGCAATGTTTCTTCCGGTGTCGCCCAGTAATCTTTTTGCCCCCACAGTTTGATGTCACGAGTGTAAATGATTCGGTTATAAAAATCGTGCGTCATTAACAAACGACTTTTTATCCATTCAACATCTTGCGCTTTCACTTCATTCACGCCCCATAACAAATACAAAACAAGTCCAATTATTCGTCTCATTTCATCACTTATAATGACAATTCACCCAGTAGCCAGTATAGAAAAGATGACGAACACCAACAAAAAAAACAGGAAATTGGCTCATTTTTTTCGCTAAAAAACCATAAAAACGTGAACGATGCGACTATTCTTTAACAAGCAAGATTCCATTTTTAACAATCTTGTTACTTTGCCCTCTTTTTTCTCAATGGAAACAGGAGTACAACTTATGAAAAACCATTCTCGTACCGTCGACGCCATTCCCCCAAAGGTAATGCCCTCTTTTCTTGTGCATGCTCGGGAGCGAGGCGTCTTTTGGTATGACATGTTCTACCTTTGTGCCACTCTCGGTTTACGCAACAGTGAATGTCGAGAGCTCAAGCAACACCATATTGACTGGCATACCCAAACTCTCTGTTTAATAGACAGTAAAAATATTCGCAGCTTCATTACTTGTCGCGCTCATCAACAATTTGATGCTCACTGGCTCAGCATTGGGTGACGATGGTTGCGAGAGCATATTCGTGACAAAAACATCGGTTTAATTGTTCGTCTTGCCAACACCAAAGAAGGACTTGAAGAACTGGCTCATGAATACGGCGTTGCTTCCTCTTTTTTCACCTTTTATCAGCGCTATCGTCAACGCCATCTCCCTCACTTTCGCCAACTCGCAACCAAACAAGCACCTGCGGGGCGCATCATCGACCTTTCTCAACATCCTAAAGCTCGAGATATTTTAAAGCGACGTTACGAACGAAGTTGTCAACAAAATTGGCAATACCTTTTTGCTCGTGAAGAACTTGGCAGTCGTAAGGCAAAAAGCGACGCCCCCGTATCGAGACAAATGGTCTATCACATTTGTTGTCAAATTAGAGAAAAACTTGAGAAAAAACTCAAAGGCATCCGAGTTGGATTACATTCTTGTCGTAAGTTTGCGGTGCAACGTGTCGTGAGCATAACAAAAGACGTATTCACCGCCTCGGTATGGATTGGGCATGGGAAAGGGAACCTCGCCATGACAGAACATTATCTGAATCGTTCAGCGCAACATCAGGAACAAGTCAATCGACAGTTAGGAGCTGGTATTTGTCAGATTGAATATACGGTTCCGTTCACACAACGCACTCCTAAGTTATTGATTTAGCCCCCCCCTTTTTGTAGGAAAATTCTGAAACAAAAAACTGACGTTCTACCTGACAGTTTATTGACATATAATTAAGATGTTTTTATGACCATACGCGCCGATTTAACGAACTCTTTGTTTTTCACTCTCGTATTTTGCATTTTATTCAAATTGACCAATACTTAATCTATAAGTTTGTCAGCCTAATCGCCTGTAACCTTATGGGTTAATGCAAGCTTATAACGGGAAGTAGGAAAGAAGTCTTGACTTCCTTCTTACTAATTTTGCCCTTTTTCCGGTATTGCATCCCAAAAAGAGCAATGTGCAAGATGCATGAAAACCAACAAGGAGAGTCCTGCACGCCCCTTAATATAGGCTCGGCCGTGCTTCATTCAACATTGATAAGAGAAAACTTATGAAATTTACCCTGAAAGCTTCTTCTATTGCAGTAATGGCTATCGTTAGTGCTTCGGCTTTTGCCGCTGCTCCAGATTCAGAAACTCAAACTGCAGGAACTGAAATCCACTGGAGTGGAAAAGTGCCAATGGAATTTAGCGATAACGGCGTCATTTTGACCAGCCAAGGCGGCACTCCGCTAACAGAGGCATTGAAAGGTGGTGATATTCACTTCCTGAAAGGTGCAACTGGTTACGATGGTACTTTTGAATCATCATCCATCCCTCTAGAGTTGCACTACCGCAACTGTACAAAATCGGATGGCACAGTTGATGGTACTGGTTCTGTTGATTGTGTTGCTGATGGTGGCAGCTACGTTCTCGGAGAAGGCGCTGATGCGATTGGCGACTTGATTATTAATTCTACTTGGCAATTAAGCAGCGCCAACTTCAATATTGGTGGTCGTGAGAACCCTGAGCTGGCAGCTACAGGTGAAATCCTAATGGATGGCAAAGCAATGGTAGAAGGTTCATCAGAGGTTGTTGTAAGTGGCAAACCAGTATTTACGACCGCAAACACAACGGCAGCAACGACACTACCAGCCCCTGGTACTCGTTACACTGTTAACGCGGCAATCATGGCCTCTAACGGCATTTAATTACTGGTTTCTTCTGCGTTAACTCAAACGCCCTTTTATTAGGGCGTTTTCTTCGTACCAAAATAAAGGGTGTATTGATGCGAATTTCGTTAGCTATCGCTTTTGTCTTGTTTTTTTTCGTCAGTAGCGCGCGCTCTGTTGAGATCAATCCTGCCCCCCCTATCTATAAAACCTTTAGTGTTGATACCTCATTTGATCAAGATGCTTTTTACGACAGAGAAATTCTTGAATTTTCTTTCGTAAAAGGAGAGTGGGAATTGGAGTTTGATATGGCGTCTCGTTCTTTTAGGCCAATTACCGATTTATTACAAATAGTAACCAACCTACCCGCGTCAGATATCGACAGTGAGACTTATCATTTGACCATGGCGATTAATCAATCAAGTTGCAGAACGGGAGGAGGGGAGCTCGGCTCTAAAGATTTCGCCTCTGTCTTTGTTAACGTTGACGGCACCTTAGAAGAAGTGTCTGAGGCGGGCGTCGATATCGGTGGAGGAGCGCTTAGCTTTCAAGAGGCGGGGCGTACTGGACTCTATGCCGAGCATGAAGTGACTTTGAAATTTGCTCCGGTCGAGCTGGGGGTTGACACAAAATGTGTCGGCGTGGTTCGAATGCAAATGGAGCTGGGCATATGAAAATGCAAACGTTGATACTAGGGGGGCTTGTATTTAGTCAATCCTTCGCTGGAATGACGGCTGAGGCAAAGAATGACATCGTTATTCCCGACGAATTTCAAACCTTGTTTGATGAAAAGCCCGTGCTTGTTTCATTTCAAATAAGCGGACTCGATACATCGCAACGATTTTCGATGGTATCTACGCCTTTTTCTGCCCAGTTGCAACCCAAAGCTCAAGGGGCATTAAAACAATTTCTAACACAACAAGGCGTTGTTGAATCGGCCATTGACGACATTGTCGCATCTATGAAAGAAGGCGTCAGTAACGACCCACTATGTACAGGAGTGGTCTCGAAATGCCAATTAATTCCCGAGTATTTTACGTTTGCTTACGACTATGAACATCAAAATGTCATTTTGTTTGTCAATGCACGCGCTCTAAAAGAACAAACGAAAAAAAACGCGCCTCACGACTCTCGAAATAACGCACCGGGCTTGATTAACCATATCGACTTGGATGTGAACGCCTATCAAGATGGCGATGCCAGTCTAACATTACGCAACGAGTCTATCGTGGGCTTGCCATACGGTAGCATCACATCAAAAATCTATGCCAATACGGATGATGACGTCAGTATTGATGAGTTGGCTTACAATTACGAATGGAGCAAACAGCGCCTTCAAGTTGGTCACTATGAATACGGATATGCCCAAAATACCACAGGGACGCTTGATTTAACCAGCTCTCACCCCCTCGATGCGGTGACGCTCTCTTCATCACGAAACTTAATCGATGGTGGTGAGAAGGCCAATCGCAGTTTGACTTATGTCCTGCCCGGTCAAGGACGCATTGAAGTCTACCGAAATGACCAGCTGGTGTTTGGTAAAAATGTGTCAGCGGGTCAACAAAAGATAAACTACAGCAGTCTTCCTTCAGGAAACTATCTTGCCACGATAGTCGTACTCTCTCAAGGGCGTGAAATATTGCGTGAACAACGACAAATTTACAATACAGCGTTGTTTTCGCTTGGCAAAGGCGAGTGGGACTACGCCCTCACTGCTGGCCAATTCAATTCTCGTTATGATGATGACTCTGATTTTGACGAGCTTGAGTTAGACGCCAGTGAGTTTGTTGATGGTCGTGTCAATTACCAGCTTCTAGACAACACGGCGATTGGCGCTCGCTCTGTCGTGACTCAAGAACACTCTCTTATTGAAGGCGTGCTCACGCAAGACATTGGCACGTACGCCAGTGCTACTGCTAAATACGCCCGCTTTGACAATGACGGACAATTTTGGTCTGTCAACGGAACGTTGCTGGGGCTGAGTTTGGGATACGAAGACTACTCACTGTCAAATGAGGATTACGCCCTCAATAACTATCTACTCGGCAATACCGGATATCAACGCTTTACCGCCAGCACAGGCATCAATATCGCCGGTGGTAATGGTTATCTCATGTACATTGATAACAGCGCAGAAGAAGACACCTTGCTCGGTGAGCAATTTAACGACCAGTCCAGTTATTGGAGTTTAACGGCCGGGTATTCACGTCCTTTCATTGTCGATTCCACGCTTGATTTGTCTGTAACTTGGCAAGGCGGTGATGACGAGTTCTACGATAACGACGAGTGGTATGCCAACCTCCTGTGGCGTGTTCCTCTTGGTTCTGAGTGGACCGGTTATTCATCAACGTCGATCAGCAAAAGAGGACTGGATGAGTTTCGCAATAGTGTTGCCAAAAGTGTTTCCGGGGATCGCTACTACGCCGACACCGAAATGGGCATCGCGTACAACGGAAATGATGGATTTAGAAACGTCACCACTGACACCTCATTTAGCGGAGGTTATACAGGGGATGGTTTTGTTGCTGACACTTACGCTTACGCGAAAACAGACGGTACAAGAAGTTTCAATATGGGGATATCGTCAAGTCAAATTTTTGATGGTGATGCACTCTATTTTTCATCGAAAAAGAGCGATGCTTACGTCGTAGTCGATGCCGATAATGAAGGCGACTCCGACTCTCACGTTGGCTTGTTGACTATTGCTCGCAACGGAGATTACCACAACAACAAGAACTTAGATTCCTCGCAGTCGGTGATTGCCGTTGAAAATTACGACCACTATCGAGTCAGACTCGATACGAGTTCTTCGAACTACGTAGTGAATGGAAGCAGTGAAAACCAAGAGTACGCCTTCCCAGGAAGCGTTATTTCGTTGAACGTCGATTTAACCAAAATAAAAACCTTCATTACGTCTTTCGAAGACATTCAATCCAATCATATAGAGGACATCAAATGTGTTGGTGATGGGTGCATTGAAGTCGAAAAACTCACCGATGGCGTGTTTAAGGTCTCTGTCGTTGTCGGAGCGGACTACCAGTTAGTGTCAAACGCTCAGACTTGTTTAACGCCGACACTTGATCGAAAAACATCCAAAATCGTCAATCTTGGCATTAACTACTGCTTGCCTGGCATTGATAACGATTCGATACAACTGGCCTCTCTGCAAAGTGCCACGATTGGTGATGACAACTATTACTTCGTAGGCATGTATTCAGACCAGTCTTCATTGCAAATAGCCGCCAATGAAATCAATGCTGCGGGGCTTGAAGCCATTAGTCGCCGAGTCAATTCTCGCCACTATTTATACGCAAAATCAGACCAAATGCTAACAACGGCACAAACCACACAGCTAGAGCTGCTTTGGCGCTACGCGATACGTACGCTTGAATCAGAACGCTGGGTTCTTTGGAGATAAATAAGATGAAGATGAAATTGAAGTTAATCACGGCAATGAGTGCGTTACTGGCGTCTGTGTCGACCCAAGCAATGTCCATTAATGACCTAATGCTCGTTAATTCCGAAGCACTTGAGGGGAAAGCGGGGATTTTCACTCTCTCCAACTCAGACGACATTACCTACTTTTTAAAAACCAGCGTGTCAAAGGTTGAAGTGCGTAATAATCAAATCACCAAAACGCCTTACACACGAGACAACCTACAACAATGGGATATCGCACTAAAGCCTTCTAAACTCGTGGTTGAACCTCGCATGATAAAAGAGTTGATGGTCGAAGAAATCTGCGGCTCACGCTGTGGTGATGACCGAGACCGCGTTTATCAAATCAACATTGAGCCTGTGGCTTATGAACTGGAAAACGAAAAACAAAGTAAGGTCAATATGATGTTTGGCTTTGCTCCTTACTATGTCATTCCAGCAAAAACAAGTCGCGTTGAATACCAACTCGACTATGACGGTAAAAACCTCAGAGTGAACAACACTGGAAACACCATCATCAATTTAGTTATCGATCAGTGCCAAGGTAAAACCACAGAGGAACTTAAAGCACTTCAAGAAGATAAATATAAACGTTGCCGCATCACCTATTCCGTGATTGCCGGACGCGACCGCCAACTTCTATTGCCGCCAGAGCTTCGCAAGTCAAATCTTGAAGTTATCATTCTCAATCACGATGAAACGGTGCGAGAAGAGCGCACAGTAAGGAGCCGATGATGAATAAGCTGGCACGCACCGTGTTGTGTGGTGTTTTATTGTCTTCTCCCTTTGCTTTTTCCGCTGCGGTCACCGGCAAGATTTCAGGAGACCGCTTGCAATGGTTCAGTGGTAGCGATAACGGTGAATTCTTGGTATCAACCCAATTTGACCGTATCGGCGGACTTCCTCGTACAACGCAATGGTTTCCGGGAACGTTCAGCACGTCAACGAGCAAAACGTTAACGCTCACTTCAGAAACCGGTGAGGTCATTTCGGTTCCCGCTGTACTAGCGGGGGTAACGTACCAATTAGCAGGTGGTTTTACAGAGGACACCGTGCCTCCCGTTGCTCCTATTTGCTCCGAATCCATTCTCGGTGCTCAAACCACCGTGATTGACCGAGGTGGCAATTTTTGTGTGGCGAGCAAAAGCGCAAAATACAAAAGTGCGGTTGAGCCGTTCAATCAATATCAACCTATTCTAAAACTAGAACGCTCAGCACTCATCCAGGCATTTGAAGGGAAGCCAACCGGCACTTACAGCGGTGTCATATCTGGCATTTTGCGATATGGGTTTTATGTTAACGCGAGCGATGGAGCACTGACCTATCGCAACATCCCCGTGACGTTTTCGGTGCAGCTTCGCCACATCGGCAGCTATATCAGCAATATCACCGTCTTAGGTACTGGTCACATTGTTCCTAAATACGATACATACAATCATACCGCCGAAGGGGAGACGGGGTACAAAGTCACCGCTTCAGGCGCCTTTGAAACTGGCATACGGTTCCGCTTCACAGGTAAAGACGATAACGACTATACGTTAAAGCCCATGGCACGCATCGGCAGCGCAAAAGCCGTTCCATACTCCGTTTCCTGCAACAAATGCACCCCAGGAGCGCTACTTGTTGAAGATGGTCTTCTTCAACACCCTGAATCTTGGATAAAAATCGAAGAAACCGGAAAAAGCGTCTCTTTTGACTTAAATATTTCTTACAAAGACGTAAAAGCAGAGGACGTGGTTGAGGGAACTTATCGCGACTCGTTCACACTCATGCTAGAGGTAATTTTATAATGCCCCCAAAACTAACACTGTCTATCATCACCACATTGTTGAGTACCGCAGTTTATTCTCAACCCCAAGATACGGGGACCTTTTATGCTGGCGGCAATATCGGTGCGAGTGTCATTGATACTGATTCTATTTATCTTGATGGCGACGACCACCCAACAAGTGCCACTGGGGGACTGGTTCTTGGTGTGAACATTACTCCTTACTTGGCTCTTGAAACCGATTACAGCTATTTAGGGCAAATGCCAACCGCTAACGGGGATAAGACGGTAGACGCTTGGTCTAATTACTTACTCACCCGCTACGCGCTTTCAGACAAAGCAGGGTTGTACTTCAAACTCGGCATGTCTTTGAATGACGACAATTGGACACCAAGTGCGGGTACTGGGGTGAACTATCGACTGTCCCCAAATTGGCTTTTGGATGTGGGATATCGTTGGATTGATGACATTCCTGACGTGGAAAGTGACTTGTATGAATTCACGGTGGGCGGGCGCTATATCTTTGGTGTTGATGAGCCTGAGCCACTTCCACCTATCGTAAAACCGACCCCGCCGCCGGAGCCTGAATTGAAAGAAGTAGTGGTATCGATAGATGCAGAAACCCTCTTTAAATTTGATAGTGATGAAGTGCAAGTCAACGAAGCATTGCTGCGCGCGATTGACGACATCGGCACCACTCAACAAATCATTGTTGTCGGACACACAGACAGCACAGGTAGCGCAGCGTACAACATGGCGCTCTCGCTTCGCCGCGCCGTCGCCATTAAAGATTTCATGGTATTAAAAGGCATACCAGAGAACAACATTTTGGCTCAAGGGCGAGGTGAAGAAGAGCCTATTGCTTCCAACGATACCCACATTGGTCGAACTCAAAACCGTCGAGTCGACATTCGGTATCACGTTGTGAAGGTGGAGGAATAAACGATGTTTTGGTTAAAAGTAATTTTATATTCAATGCTATTGGCATTGGCAGGGTGCGGTGGAGACAGCGCACCTAACAATGATAACTCAGGTGGTTCGGGTGGCGGCGATACAGAAGTCACGCCACCAACCATTCCGCCAAGCTCAAAGAGCATTCGGGCGGCTGATTTTCATTTAACATTTGATATCAACACGGGCATTGATGCATTAAACGTCAATTTTTCAACTTTTGTGTCATCAATGGAAAATAAGTCTTTATCAATAACTGAGATAGCAGCTTTAAGCAAAGACGCTCATTGTCAGATTTTAAGCTCTGATCCAAAAAGACTTCAATTCGCGGTATCTCCCAAAACAGCGAAGACCTGTGTTTATCGCTATACCGTCACCGATGGCATCGCTTCAACAGAGGGAATGGGGCGAGTTACTTTCAGTGCCAGTCAATCAAATAGAACTCAAAAGGCTTCGTCAGGCATATCCACACTGAGTACAGTTCTTCCCTCTGTTTCAAAATCAACAACATTAGGAGAAACGTTAACATTCAGTTTAGCCGACGAGTTTAGCACAGAATTAACGTTGATGACACACCCATTATTCTCGGAAGCCATTGCAGCTTACGGCACCGGCGTTCCGATAATTACAGAGTCTGGGGATGTCACTTATGACGCCGTCGCGACGGGGAGCTCATTGGCCTATTTTCATATATTGGATGATCAAAACACACCTGATGACAAAAGTGACGACATTATCTACAACGGCACGTTAATTATTGATGTATCAGGGACTACTAATAATCCCCCATCAGCTTCTGATGCGACATATTCAACCTTAATTCCAGCAGGAAATGAAATAGAAATCGATATTACCGATTTTGAAGGAAGCTCATTAATTGACGATGTCGATGGGGACTCACTTCAGTTAGTTGCTGCTTACACAACAAATGCCTTTGTTGAGCTATCCGACTCTCTTGACGTTAATAATACAAAATTCAAATTTAAAAGTGATAGTTTCGGGGAGAAGAAAGTTAATTATGTCATATATGACCACAACAAAGACGGGGTGACATCGGGTGAGCTGACGTTAAATGTGGGGCATAGTTTAGGAGGTAAGGTCATATTTACTCAATATGGTTTTGGAAAGCTGTTCGATGGCAATGTACTTGGGGTATATTCTACCGCGACAGGGGCCGTATCTTTTTATAAAGAAACGATAGCGCCATACATAACATCTAAAGGACTAACCGTCAGCGATATTTATCCTGCAAACAATTGGGCATTGGCTCTACATTTATCAGACAATAGCTTATTAATTTTTTCTTTAATAGGAACGAACTCCGAATATACTGATCGTTACTGGAAAGTATTTCCTGATTTCAAATCCTTTACCACGGCGCCAGTATATAACAGTAAGCGATTGGGGCTGCCAGCAACAACAACAACAGTTGTAGTACGTGGCGATGGGACATTAGAAGGTTTTTCTTCACCAAACACTCGACATACCAGCGAATTTTATCGAAAAATAGAAGAAGCGATCAACGCTATTTCTGGCGAATACTCTTCTGTAATGATGATAGGTAGCTACAATTTCGTCGCACAAAAAGAAGATAATTCGGTTATTGTTTTCGTATGGAATCGTAGCAAACAAGAATATGAACAATACTCAGTAAAACCATCTAGCGGCGCTATATTATCCACAACGAGCCAAATAGATGATAATACCATAGTAGCACAGAACAGCATGGGAGAATTGATTAAGTTGACAGAGGCACCCAATGAAGTAATCGATTATTTAATAACAAATGGAATTTCTATAAAAAAAGTATTCACCACATCTTATATCACTGTAATTTTAACAGATAAAAGCGATTTATTTTCCGGATTGAATAGATTGTATGTCATAAATAACCGCACAAACAAATACCAAGTTGTTGATGACGATATTATCAACGTAAAAATTGGAGGTAGCTTCGCTGCCTATCAAACAGCTTCTGGAAAATTGAACGGATTAAGCTACGAGCGCAAGATTGCTATAAATAGCACAAGTCCATTAACTGACATTACCGTTAATTTTGACTTATTAACCGATGAACAAAAAAATGATGTAGCCTATTATACGACTTCTAGCGATGCTCTCGCGATTATTAGATCATCTGATTCCAAACTCGCGATTGTTGATTTTACAGGCTATACAAACACTACATTATCAGCTAAATCCATTATTAGTGAATACACTATTGGGGAGGGGGAATATGCAGAAGAAAGTCCTTATTATATAGGTCGTAACACGTTTTTATTAGAAAAAACAGACGGAGCATGGGATTTTGTGCAAGGAGTAAAAGTGGATGGTTTTATTATGGGTAAACCGGATTTTCCAACCTTATCAGAGTTCCCAGTTTTGATAAGTGGCAATCAACAGCTTCTTTTTTCTAACAATGGAAGCATCAAAGCCGAAGGCAGTACGACAGCTAATTTTTATCCAATAGATAAATTTATCGACAATGGTTTTTTATTCCCTATCGCCGACATTGATAATGATGGTTTAAGTAACATAGAGGAACGTGAATCTTGTGATATTACAGAAAGTTCACCAGACTCACTAAAATACGAGGATTTTACTTGCTTAAATGCAGCGTTAGATGATTCAGATGCCGATCTTGTTAGTGATTCATTTGAAAGAATGCATCAAGCTCCCACACAAGGAAATAGCCTATCTCCGACTAGCTACTTAGATGAGACTTATATTGATGACGGTAAAGCTAATATACGGGATACATATAGAGACATAGATAAAAACGGAATTATCGATTTCTTAGAGTAAGGAAAAATTAGCAACGAAAGACATTGTTATGACTAAAGAAGACATAGACAAAGCCGTTGAGGCGATCATGTTGTTGCGTCCGGCGCCACCATCCAGAGGAATGGTGACGTCGAACGCCATATCTGTAAAAAAACGACGTGATGACATGGAATACGCTCATTTAGTTGAAGCAATCACGGCGGGAGATATCGCATCGCCCTCCTACCTCCTTGAACCACCAAAGAAAAAACAAGAGTCAAATACTTTTAAGTTTTTGCTTTAACACATTTGATATATCACAAACAAAGATAGATGTGCCGATAGCGGCACATCTATCTCTATAAAAGAATACTGTTATGCCGACACAAACCTATTATGAACTCCTAGAAGAATTAACGGTTCATCAAAAAAAACAAGCGCTCTGGCGTTGGCAAATTTTTCAAGCCGCTGAAATGCTTCGTTCGACCTTATCTTCTTTCCTAGGGGTTGATTATCTTACTTATAATGAAGGTCATTATCGCTATGTTGAATTGTTAACCCCAGCCCTTACTCCTTTTCATTTAACCGCAGACGGCGTTATTGAATACATTCAACGCATACCAACGGTAAACATTGTTATCGTGGTTGCTCTAGAGCTTGATTCAGGCATGACACTCTGTCTTTGCCCTATTCAAATCCGTTTAGCCCATAAAAAAATTGAATATCGAATTACCAAAGAGGGAGGACGATGGATTTCTGACCCTCAAATTATGTTGAAATGGGTATATCAAACGCTAAAGAGAAACATCGCTAAGCTTCCTACATCAAACTCTACACCAGTTATTTTCTACACAAAAATGCACAGGAAAGCCTTGAGCTTTTGATTAATACGCCTCAGAAGGCCAATCACATGAACATTGAATCGACATTGCAGTTACTTCGTCGAGCTAATGAGTACGAAGCTTACATTACGTCAAAATTAACAATGAAAAACGAACACTCTTCAGAAGAGCTTTTTCAACTTCGATGTCGCGCCAAAAGAAAATTTCCAGAGTTAAGAGAGAAACCATTGACGAAGAGTGTTGAGCTTGCACTATTTAACGACGTGCTTCATCGCTTAGCACTCAAGCTTGGTTTTTATGAAGAGCGTTCAGGCCTCGATATCCGTTATTTTCTCAAGAACTAATGAAAGGAATGTGTACGATGAATAAACATTATTCGTATTGTCTAGCCGGAATATTATTGATGTTGTCGTGGGCAACTTCAGCGCAGTCTCTTACCATTGAAGATGCTGTTAGCTTTTGGAAATTAAATGGCCAGAAGTTTTCTCATATCCAAACGTGCTCATCGTTAGAAGGTAAACGACAAGGACATCAACGCATTTTTTTTGCATCAACATCTTGTGTATTGAGTGATTTTGCCACTTATGTATTAGCCAAAGAATGCCAAGCGTCCTCACCAGTCAATCAAATTGGCATCTTTCAAACAGAAAATCAAAAAGAGCTGATGCGATTTACTGTCTCACCAGAAACCTGTCGATTGGTGAACGCTCCTTCATCCCTCCCTCGCCGTCAAAAGGTTACTCAACAATCAGAGCAAACACCAATAAGCAATTTCAATCCAAAGCGCAAGCGCGCTTATGTCATTCAATTCTTCTCAGGTCCTGTGGCGCCAAAAGAAGGGGTAAATAAATGCGTAGACATCCCCCTCTATATCCATGAAGTCAATGGTACGTATTATTTATTCAGTCAACTTTTCAATCAATATAGACAAACAAAGCAAGTTTTCAATTCACTAAAAAGAAGGTGCCCAGAAACCTCCATGTGGATACGCCCAGTCACCGTATCTTAGATGTGAAGCCACCGACAAATGTGAGGACACTATGCAGACGAAATTGCACGATTTTATAGCAGCGAAATGCTATGGCGACGAAATATTGGCATACATTGCCATTCATGAGTTTGCGTCTCAATTAAGACGATTGCAAACCGAAAGCGATACGTACCAATGCCAACGTCAGTTGCAAGAACTGAACTGGAGGGCAAGCATGATAAACATGGTTTCTTTTAAGGAGGACTTAACCCATCTTGAATCGCAATTGCCTCAACTGTCTATCGAACAAAGAAGCCAAAAGCTGAGAGCTATCTATGACCGCCACATTGCCAAACTTCATTGCATTAGAGATGCGACTAACACCAACGAAAATAGTCCTTTTATAAATCACGGGAGGCATTATGAGAAAACAGTGTGGCACACCAGAAAACAAGTATAACCCTGAACTTCATCAGAAAATAGTTTTAATAATCAACAACTTACTGGATCAGCTGGACTACTCTCATGCTTTACAGCTGTCGGCCTTTATGCCGTTAGTCATCATCACTCGCATGATGGAACAAGGAAACACACTTGAACAAGGTGGACTTTGTCTGAGGCAAATAGCTCATTGTTGTCGCTTAATGGGACAACTTGATGAACAATTTTATGAGTCAGCGCTATATCAACAAAATCACCTCGCATTACTTGAACTAGGAAGAAGCCTAGAGTGGTATGACACCACCATTACTCGTTGGATTAATTTTGCACAAGGGGAATAATTCAAACAATGAAGGGGTCCGCTTGGAAAACGGAAAATATCCTACGTTAAGCTCATATTTTAATGGTTTCCATATGTTTCCCTACAAGGATAACTTTCAACTAATTTATAACTTTTGAGCAAGTTTTTGCCCCGACGCTTTAGCTGTTATTCTCTTCTCTGTCAGTGGAGTGAGAGTAGTACATATGGCAACTAGAGAGAAACATCTACAATACGGCAAATCGCTTGGGCTTTGGCAAGGTGGACGAAAAGTGATTGAACCGGACGTGGACAGGCGCATCGAGCGAGTCAAGGCGGCATTAGCGGAGCGTGATGCAGAAGAGTTGCGCCAAAAGAGAGCGGTGCAACAGGAAAATGCGTATGTCAGTGACAGTTTATTGGCTTCTCAAGAGGCTCAGAAACACTCCCCGCAATACGCTGAAGGCAAAAGTATTGCTGAAATCTACGGGATCCCCGTACATACGGAAGGTTTAGCCTCTCAGCTGGCGTTGAGTGATTCTATTGGTTTGCAATGCTCTCTTGAAGAAGAAATGGCGAAGAACCATCAGCATGTAATGATTGTTGATCTTGAGGATGCTCATAAAATTTTGCATAACGTTTGGCTTGATGCTGGTAAAAACGTTGCTGCTCTTGCTATGAGTATCAATACAGTGAAATCATGGCTCAAACATGCGTTTGTGAATGGTACACGCATCAATATGGATGGGAAAAAATATCCGCTTAACTCGTTTAAGTCGATGCAAGCTGGCTTTAGCCCTCAATCTAGGGCTGCAAACTTTAAAGGAGCCGGAGCCTTAACGTTTGTGGTATCGGCCAGCATAGCCACAACCGATTTAATATTTAAGGATGATTATCACCTAGTGGATTGGTTCGGCAATGTTGGCTCTGACATGTTCAAATTTATGCTCCAGAGCGCAGTTGGTGAAGCCGCCTTATTTGCTGCTGCTTTCTTAGGTCAACCCATAATTATCGGTGCAATTGCTGTAACAGCGACATATGTTCTAATTGAATGGGCTTGGGGCGAATACAAAATTTCTCAAACGATAGTTGAAAGGTTAGAAGGTGCGATATAAAACTAAAATCCGTTTGGCTGGCTTGTTTTTTATTTCATTAATGTTGCTGTGTTGGCTTTATCCTTCTTATGGGGTTTATCTGGATTACCTTGATCTATTGAATCGAGCCGATACTGTGCAAGTCTCCATTATTACTTTGTGGGTTCCTGTTGGTGTTTTTGGGGCTTTAGTGTGTGTGCTTTTTATGACACCTAAAGCGTTGCTATACGGGAAAAAAATCAATGAGCTTTATTCTCAAAGAGCTATGCAGTTAGCTAACAAAATTAGTCTTTATTTTGCATTAGCAGGTGTGGCGTTTGCTGCTGGATGGACATATCACTCTATCGACTTGTTAGAAAAATATGGGTATGTGTACAGTCGGGATTTGACTAAGATAACCCCCACCGGTATTCATTTGATGTACATAAAATCGAGACATTAAACGCTGATAAAGAGCCCTAATCAAAGTTAAATTAGGGCATTGGCTGTACGAACCCTCATAACGGTTTGCCTTGTTGTATTGAATACACGAGCGATAGAACTAATACTTTCTCCGTTCTTTATTCGTAAACAAACTTCCTGTTGTTGCTCTTTGTTAAGTGATGGAGGGCGACCAAACCGCTTACCTTCAGATTTTGCACGAGCTATTCCTGCATGAGTCCTTTCAACAAGTAGATCTTTCTCAAACTCAGCCACAGCGGAAATAACTTGCATCGTCATCTTTCCAGCCGAGCTTGTTAGATCTACGCCCCCTAAAGCCAAGCAATGAATACGGACACCTAATTCTTCTAAATGCTCGACAGTTTTTCGGATGTCCATAGCATTGCGCCCCAATCTATCTAATTTGGTCACAACAAGCACATCGCCTGGTTCTAATCGATCGAGTAATCGAGAAAACTCAGGACGTTCATTTGCCGCAACAGAGCCGCTGATGCTTTCTTCCATGATACGGCGTTTCTCTATATGGAATCCTGCGGCTTGAATTTCTTGCCGTTGGTTTTCTATCGTTTGCTCTAAAGTGGACACTCGACAATAGGCAAAAACACGTGACATAGTTCATTTTCCTGTACGAAAAGGGAGTACTAATTACAAAGGGTGTACGAAATTACTTTGGTATAGTTTAGTACATATTATATGGTAGGGGTACGAAACCGAACAGTTTCGTACATGTATTTTCTATCAAGCTCCAATAAGTTAGGAAGATGTTATGCCGAGACGACAAATATTGAGTATCGAGGAAAAAGAAAACCTGCTAGTGATACCTGATGACGATATTATCTTGACTCGGATCAGCTTCCTTAGCGACCAAGATATCAGTTTGATAAACAAGCATCGTAAATCAGAAAACCGATTTGGCTTTGCTATCATGCTTTGTTACTTGCGTGGGCCTGGGTTTCTTCCTGATACTCAGCACCCTCCCCATGGGGGCATTGCATCTAGAGTTTCGATGAGACTGTCCTTGTCTTCTGACCTTTGGGGGAAATACGCAGAAAGAGAAGAAACTCGCTGGGAACATTTAGCAGAGCTATATCGTTATCTCGGTTTGAATCCCTTTAACAAGCAGAGAAAACAGGATTGTATCAATCATCTTCTACCCCACGCAATGCGAACAGAACGTGCATTTCTTCTTGCTGAAGAGATGCTTGAATGGCTACATAATAACCATATAATTTTTCCCACAATTGAAGTTATTGAACGCACATTAGCTGAAACCACAACTCTTGCCGATAAAGCGGTATTTTCTTCTCTCACTACTTCTTTAACTCAGAAACATCGAGATGCGCTTGATAATCTTCTCGTATCCGAAGGGGGACGACCTTCACGGTTAGCGTGGTTGTTGCAGCCGCCAGGGACAGCAAATGGAAAGAGTGTCTTACGACATATCGATCGACTAACGACCATACAGAATATAGCTTTACCAAAAGGGATAGAAAGAAGCGTTCATCAAAATCGCTTATTAAAATTGGCACGTGAAGGGAAAAAGATGAGTAGCAGAGATCTGGCCAAGTTCTCCGCTAAACGGCGATATGCAACATTAGTCTGTGTACTAGAAGAAGCCCGAGCTACATTAACTGATGAGATCATTGAGCTACATGAACGAATACTAGGGAGTATTTTCAGCAAGGCAAAATATTCACAAGCAGAGCGGCTTCAACAATCCGGCAAACTTATCAGGAATAAACTACGCCAATACATATCAGTAGGTGAAGCACTATTGAATGCGCGACAGTCTGGTCAAGATCCTTACGAGGCTATTGAAGACATTCTTCCTTGGGAAGCGTTCGTTACCAGTATTGAAGAAACTCAAAGCCTAGCGAAAAGAGACAATTATGATCCTCTCCACTTAATCATAGATAAATACAGCACATTAAGAAAATATGCGCCACGAATGTTGTCTACTTTGCATTTCAGTGCAGCTCCTTGTGCAGTGCAACTAAAGAGTGCTTTAGATGTACTCACACACATGTACAGAAAGCAGCTCAGAAAAGTTCCCGCTTCAGCTCCACTGGACTTCATTCCGGAAAACTGGAGAAAACTGGTGATGACACCTTCCGGAGTTGATCGAAAGTATTACGAATTCTGCGTTCTAAATGAACTTAAAGGCGCATTACGTTCAGGTGATATATGGGTAAGTGGTTCAAGACGTTATAAAAATTTTGATGATTATCTAACCCCATATCAAGACTTTGAAAAAGCTCGAGATAATGAACAACTGCCTTTATCGGTATCAACGAATTTCCATGAGTATTATCAGTCCAGAATAGCCTTGCTTTCATCCAGATTAAAGGAAGTCAACACGCTAGCTATGATTGGTGAATTACCAGATGTTGAGGTATCAGATAGAGGGTTAAAAGTCACTCCTCTTGATAACAGTGTCCCTCCAGAGGTATCGTCCTATGCTGATTTAGTTTACGGCATGCTGCCACACCCTAAAATCACTGAGATACTAGATGAAGTAGACCGTTGGACTTCTTTTACTGACCACTTCACTCACCTTAAAAATAGGCATGGAAAGCCAAGGAACAAGAAGTTGTTAATGACGACAATTCTCGCTGATGGCATAAACTTAGGTTTGTCAAAAATGGCGGAATCCTGCCCAGGCACAACTAAAACATCATTGGAAGGCATACAGGCTTGGTATATAAGGGATGAAACGTATTCGTCAGCGTTAGCTGAGCTCGTCAACGCTCAGAAAAAATGTCCGCTGGCTACTTTTTGGGGAGATGGTTCAACGTCGTCTTCTGATGGGCAAAACTTTCGAGTAGGTAACCATGGGCGTTATGCAGGTCAAGTTAATCTTAAATACGGCCAAGAGCCTGGTGTCCAGATTTATACTCATATTTCAGATCAATACAGTCCTTTTTTCACGAAGGTAATCAGTAGAGTCAGAGACTCAACGCATGTGCTTGATGGATTGCTTTATCACGAAAGTGACCTTGAAATAGCCGAGCATTACACCGATACAGCAGGCTTCACAGAGCATGTCTTTGCTTTAATGCATCTACTAGGATTTGCCTTTGCCCCACGAATTAGAGATCTTCATGATAAGCGCTTGTATATAGAAGGAAAGCCGGAGCAATACCCAGGACTTAAATCCATTATCTCTCCAACAAGTTTGAAACCAAAAGATATCGAGCCACATTGGGATGAGGTATTGCGTCTTGCCACATCAATTAGGCAAGGGACAGTCACCGCTTCTCTGATGATGAAAAAACTGGCTAGTTACCCCAAACAGAATGGATTAGCTAAAGCATTAAGAGAAATTGGCAGATTAGAAAGAACGTTGTTCATGCTTGATTGGCTTCGAGATCCGGCTTTGCGCCGCAGAGTACAAGCTGGTTTGAATAAGGGTGAATCACGTAATGGGGTTTGAGGTCCAACGGAACGAAAGTGTACGTTTAGAGGGTTATCTATCTGTATTTAATGAAATTTATTATTACCTAGCGCCTTTTCTTTATATGCACTACTATTTATAATAATTGAATAGCTTGAGTGGGAATATGGACATACAAA
>NZ_JATABF010000050.1:0-36926 GCF_036533715.1 Vibrio sp. M260121
AACATTACATAAAGTAATGTTTGAATTGACTGTGCTGAATCTTTCGATTCAATGGTCACTTCGTTTCATTGAAACCTAATTTGATACCGAGGTATCTAATTGGATTATCATCAACGAGTGCCCACACAGATTGATAGGTCTATATTGTTAAAGAGCTTGCTTATCAAGAAGTTTTTCTCTCAAAGCGGAGGTGCATTTTAACGAGATAATTGAGAGTGTCAAACACTTTTTTCAATTTATTTTCTCAGAAGCTTTTCACCTCTCCGACTCTGCTGAAGCCTTATCGCGTCTGCCGTGTCGGTGGATGCGCATTATAGGGAACTCTGATCCGTTCGCAACCCTTTTTTGAAAAAAAATGGAAAAAACTGACTGTTCGATGACTATTTCATCAAAAAAGCAAAAAAGAGGGTAAAAAACCCTCTTTTTCTGCCTCAAAAGCCGTATTTAAATGAATGCGTACGCGTCTGCGAACATACGTTCACTCTTCGCTTTCTTGTTCTGAGTGAACTGTTCACGAGCTGCGCCAGCCATTTCGAAACGACCTGCAATATAGATATCGTAGTTTTCTAAGCTTTCGAAATCTTCACTCACCGCTTGTAGTACGTTACCAACTTTACCTTGCCAGTCGGCAGGTGCTTCTTCTACTACTGGAATAAAGTGAACGTTAGCAAACTTTGTAGCGATCTCGACTAACTCTTCTTTAGCGTAAAGTTGGCAATTGTCGCGCGCACCCCAGTATAGATAGATAGGATTGGTTTTGTTCTGTGCAACACAGTGATCCAGAATAGAACGCACGTAACTAAAGCCAGTACCACCAGCAATCAATAATAGTGGGCGTTCGCTTTCTTCTTGAACCCAAGCGTCACCATGTGGGGCATCAATCTCGATATGACCATCTGTTTCTAGTGCCGCTTGCATTGCTTCAACGACTTCTAGTGCATAAGCGTTGTGTTCCGCCGCACCGATGTGCAGTTCAAGTTCACCTTCATGACGACATGGGCTGCTCGCAATAGAGAAAGGACGTTTGTCTTTTTCACCCATCACTACCATAAGGTACTGACCTGCTTTAAAAGGTACAGGTGATTCTGGATGAAGAAGGATTTGATAAGTATTACAAGCTAACGGCTGAATAGACTTTACTTTACATTGGATGGTCATGGTGTTCCTCTCGCTTACTCATCAAAAGTAAGCACTAAATTACTTTCTGTATAGGCTTGGCAAGGGAATATCCAACCTTGCTGTTGCTCTTTTTCGGTTAGCATCGGTTCGAGGTGATAGCTCACCTCGCCCGTTAGCTTTTTACACATGCACATGGCGCAAGCGCCAACTTGGCAACGGTGCGGGAAGCGAATATTGTTGTTGAGCGCAGCTTCCAACACCGTCTCCCCTTCTTTTAATTGGAACCTAACGTCCATTGGTAGAAGGTGGACTTGATGACTCATAGAATACCTAACTGGTCCCAAATCTCATCGACTTTAGCCACAAGTTTAGGATCTTTTTTGATAGGCGTACCCCACTCGCGCGTGACTTCGGATTCAAACTTATTGGTCGCATCGAGCCCAAGTTTAGATGAGCTACCCGCCTTACCACGAACTTGAGTGGTATCTCTGTCTGGATCCATTCGGGTTGTTACAGCCCAAATGATGTCATTCCAATCTCGCGCATTAACGTCATCGTCGCACAAGATAATGAATTTATTATCCGTGTACTGAGCAAAGAATTCCCACAGGTACTCCATCAAGGCTTGCGATTGACCAGCTTGGTCTTTCTTCATGGTCACGACAGCAAACCGGTTACTTGCTGTTGCAGGTAGATAGATATCGACAATCTCAGGGCGTTGCTGTTTTAGCGCATCTAGATCAGACTGGGTAATCACTTTATTGTCACGTTCGTTGACCTTGATTCGTGTCGCCAGTTCAGCATCCCATTTAATAGTCGCATCTAAACCCATCTTGGAGCCAAGACCAACCACAGGCGAAGCAAAGTCAAGTGAGTCGATTGGCGTGTTGTCTATCATCAAGGTGTCACGTACAGGATCCATATGCTCTGACATGGCTTTAACGACATCATTCCAATCTCGCGCGTTTACCGATTCATCGCACACAATAACAAACTTGGTGTACATGAATTGACGTAAGAAAGACCATACTCCCATCATTACGCGCTTGGCATGTCCTGGGTACTGCTTCTTCATAGTGACGACCGCCATTCGGTACGAACAACCTTCCGGCGGTAGGTAGAAGTCTTCAATCTCTGGGAACTGCTTTTGCAGAATCGGCACAAACACTTCGTTTAATGCCACACCCAATACAGCTGGTTCATCTGGCGGACGGCCTGTGTAGGTACTGTGGTAGATTGGGTCTTTACGCATGGTAATGTGCGTGATGGTAAATACGTGGTGCTTTTCTTTTTCGTTGTAGTAGCCAGTGTGGTCGCCATAAGGACCTTCATCGGCAAACTCGTTCGGGTCGATATAGCCTTCCATCACGATTTCAGCGCTCGCTGGCACTTCCAAATCATTACTGACTGACTTCAAGACTTCCGTTTTGCTGCCACGTAGCAAACCTGCAAATGCGTATTCCGATAGCGTATCTGGCACTGGCGTTACTGCACCAAGAATGGTAGCTGGGTCTGCACCAAACGCAACCGAAACAGGGAAAGGTTTACCTGGATTAGTTTCCATCCAATCGCGCAGGTCAAGCGCACCACCTCGGTGGGCTAGCCAACGCATGATGATTTTGTTCTTGGCGATTTTCTGTTGGCGGTAAATACCTAGGTTCTGACGTTTCTTGTTTGGCCCCTTGGTCACGGTTAATCCCCACGTAAGCAGTGGCGCAACGTCTTCCGCCCAGCAACTCATCACCGGGATTTTATCCAAATCGACTTCATCACCTTGCCACACAATCTCTTGGCATGGCGCTTTTCTTAAGTGCTTGGCTGGCATGTTCAATACTTGCTTGAACACTGGCAGTTTTTCCAATGCGTCTTTGAAGCCTTTTGGTGGCTCAGGTTCTTTCAAATAAGCCAGCAGCTTACCGACTTCTCTTAATTCTTTAACGTCTTCACGTCCCATACCAATCGCGACACGCTCTGGCGTACCAAATAGGTTCGTCAAAACAGGTACGTCGTAGCCAATTGGGTTCTCAAACAACAGCGCAGGGCCACCAGCACGCAAGGTACGGTCGCTAATTTCTGTCATTTCGTAAACGGGGTCGACGGGGTGAGTGATGCGTTTAAGTCGACCTTTCTGTTCTAGGTGGTCGATAAATTCGCGTAAATCCTTAAAACTCATAGGCCTTCATGCTGGCTGATTAAACTGTCCGCAGTATAACAAATAGGAGGACGCTAAGATCCTCCTATTTTGTGTGGGTATGTGAGCTCGATAGCGACAAGAGTTGTTACTTAAAGAACATCAACAACGGTTATTCCAAGAATTCCGCAATCTGTCGTGTTTTTACTTGGTGATTGTTTGAGACCAACTCTTCTAACCACGAGTGATGCCCTTGCTTTGCGAGTTCTCTAGCAACCAAAGTAGCTTCTTCTGAAAGTGCCATCTTGGCCACTAGGAATTGTTTTACGTCATGAGAGAGTGGATTGGACCTTGTGAGCAGTTCAATCGCATAAGGTTTTAAGGTTGGATTGACGGTGGAATTCATCAACTGTTGTAGTGAAAACTCATCTCCAACTTCTGCTAATCTGGCTAACTCTGTTTGGCTGTTGTAATCCGCACGCATACGCCACAACAGATCGTACACCGCCTGATTTTGGCTTACTTGTGCCAAACGTACAATCACGGCTGTGGATGGCAGCCAACTGGTAACATTAGCATGGGTTAATTGTTTGGTCAGTGCTTCAAGTGCGTTGGGAGACAAACTGTCTAGCTCGCGAATAAGCAGCGCCTCTCTGGTTTGTACTTGTTGTGAAGTGCCAGTAAGCCAATCTTTCAAGTCAAGCTCTTGTCGCTCTGCCGCTAAAACAAACTCCAATGTACTTTGGTCTTGCTTCCAGCGCTTAATCAGGCGACTGGAAATCGCAGGGAAATTAAACGCAGGCACACTAAATTCATAACCATCACCACGCTCAAGCACTTGGTAAGTCGGCGTAATACTGATCTGAGATTCGACAAAAATAGCCATTCTCGGCGTGAGGATGATTTCTTGTTGCTCTAGTTTTTCGAGCAATAGGAAGCGTACGACTTCTTGTTGAGGAAAAGCCAATCGGTCGAGGGCGAATTTGAGAGAGTCGACTTCGTCTCTGACTGCATAATCGAGCAATTCAGATACTTTGGTCTGTATATGGGTATCCTGAAGCCACTGTTCTACTACGGTTTCCTGCATTTCCTTGGCAGATAACATCGCGGGTAGTGTGATAAGTGACAAGCTCAGGAGTAATGACGACAACATTCCTTGTTGCATGTTAACCTCCCGATAACATTTCCTTCATTCTGCTGCTTCTATCGGGAGAAAGCAATAAAAAAGCCACCGATATACGGTGGCTCTTCGCAGAATTGCTTATCTGAGACTATTGACGACGCATTGCATCGAAGAACTCGTCGTTGGTCTTCGTCATCGCTAGCTTGTCGATTAGGAACTCCATCGCGTCAGTTTCGCCCATTGGGTGAACGATCTTACGTAGAATCCACATCTTCTGAAGTTCTTCGTTCTTAGTTAGAAGCTCTTCACGACGTGTGCCGCTGCGGTTGAAGTCAATCGCAGGGAATACACGTTTCTCTGCAATCTTACGGTTCAAGTGGATTTCCATGTTACCTGTACCCTTGAACTCTTCGTAGATAACTTCGTCCATCTTAGAACCAGTATCGACTAGAGCCGTAGCAAGGATAGTTAGGCTGCCGCCTTCTTCTACGTTACGCGCAGCACCGAAGAAACGCTTAGGACGGTGTAGTGCGTTTGCATCCACACCACCAGTTAGTACTTTACCTGATGAAGGCACTACGGTGTTGTATGCACGAGCTAGACGAGTGATAGAGTCAAGCAGGATAACCACGTCTTTCTTGTGTTCAACAAGACGTTTTGCTTTCTCGATTACCATTTCCGCAACTTGTACGTGGCGAGAAGCTGGCTCATCGAACGTTGACGCTACTACTTCACCTTTAACTAGACGCTGCATCTCTGTTACTTCTTCAGGACGTTCGTCGATAAGAAGTACCATCAACTCACACTCTGGGTGGTTGTATGCGATGCTTTGAGCGATGTTTTGCAGAAGCATTGTCTTACCCGCTTTAGGCGGAGCAACAATCAGACCACGTTGACCTTTACCAATTGGCGATGCCAAGTCTAAAACACGTGCTGTGATGTCTTCTGTAGAACCGTTACCGCGCTCCATAACCATACGCTCGTTAGCGTGTAGAGGCGTTAAGTTCTCGAATAGGATCTTGTTACGAGCGTTGTCTGGTTTGTCGTCGTTTACTGTGTTGACTTTTAGCAGAGCAAAGTAACGCTCACCGTCTTTTGGTGGGCGAATTTTACCAGCAATTGAGTCACCAGTACGTAGGTTGAAGCGACGAATCTGACTTGGCGAAACGTAGATGTCGTCTGGACCAGCAAGGTATGAGCTGTCCGCGCTACGTAGGAAACCAAAGCCGTCTTGCAGAATCTCCAGAACCCCATCGCCAAAGATGTCTTCGCCGCCTTTCGCGTGCGCTTTAAGAATTGCGAAGATGATGTCTTGTTTTCTTAGACGAGCTAGGTTCTCAAGACCCAGGCTTTCGCCAAGCTTTACAAGGTCAGACACAGGTCTGTTCTTCAGTTCAGTAAGATTCATGGTGGTGGATGCTTGTTTAGTCAAAATAAGATCTGTTTTCTAGTTAAGATGGATTTGGTCTCAGGATCGACCAAGAAGAGAAATTTGTTCAATTAACGCGCGATAAGTTAGCACTAATTAATATTCTAGTCCAGAGTTAGAAAAACAAAACCGCGCATTGTCATATTGCACGGTTTTGTTTGTAATCACTTGGTGATTATAGGTTTGCGTCTAGGAACTCTTTTAGTTGAGTCTTAGACAGAGCACCAACTTTCGTTGCCGCTACGTTACCGTCTTTAAATAACAGTAGCGTTGGAATGCCGCGAATACCAAACTTAGGTGGTGTACCTGCGTTATGGTCAATGTTTAGTTTACCGATAGTGAGTTTGCCTTCGTACTCGTCAGCGATTTCGTCCAGGATAGGAGCGATCATTTTACAAGGACCACACCATTCTGCCCAAAAATCAACTAGAACCGGGCCTGCAGCGTTGATTACATCGTTTTCAAAACCGTCATCAGTAAGCTGCAAAATCTTATCACTCATCTTCCACTCCAATGTGTTTTTCGAAACTGGTTGGATGATAACCAGTAAATAGATGCCCTATTGGAATGTATTTACTTTCTTATTGCAAGCTTTAGCTGATATTCTATCGCCATGAAAAAGACGCATATCACAGAGCAAAAGTTCGCCGATTTGGGTTTAAAGCCCCAAGTTACTGAAGGATTGGAGAAAAAAGGGTTCGAATATTGTACCCCTATCCAAGCCTTGGCGTTGCCGGTACTGCTCACCGGCCAAGACATTGCAGGCCAGGCCCAAACGGGTACTGGTAAAACCCTCGCGTTTCTTACTGCTACCTTCAACCACCTTCTGACCACACCAGAGCACGAAGGTCGTAAGCCAACTCAACCGCGCGCAATCATTATGGCGCCAACGCGTGAGCTAGCGATTCAGATCTTTAACGATGCTGAGCCTTTGATTGCGAGCACAGGTCTTAAAGCGGCTTTAGCTTACGGTGGCGAAAGCTACGATAAGCAACTTGCCAAGCTTCAAGATGGTGTAGACATTCTTATTGGCACTACTGGCCGTATCATTGATTTCTACAAGCAGCGCGTATTCAACCTAAACAACATTCAAGCCGTTGTTCTTGATGAAGCCGACCGTATGTTCGATCTTGGCTTTATTAAAGACATTCGTTTCTTGTTCCGTCGTATGCCTGAGCCA
Organism: Vibrio sp. M260121; assembly: GCF_036533715.1. NCBI lineage: Bacteria > Pseudomonadati > Pseudomonadota > Gammaproteobacteria > Vibrionales > Vibrionaceae > Vibrio > Vibrio sp. M260121. Next base: position 6,983 of record NZ_JATABF010000050.1, read on the forward strand.
AAAGAGCGTTTGAACATGCTGTTCTCAGCGACGCTGTCTTACCGCGTACAAGAATTAGCTTTCGAACACATGCACAACCCTGAGCACGTTGTGGTTGAGCCAGAGCAAAAAACTGGTCATCGCATCCAAGAAGAGCTTTTCTACCCTTCGAATGAAGACAAGATGGCACTGCTTCAAACGCTTATTGAAGAAGAATGGCCAGACCGCGCGATCGTTTTTGCTAACACTAAGCATAAGTGTGAGTCGATTTGGGGTCACCTAGCAGCCGATGGTCACCGTGTTGGTCTACTGACTGGTGATGTACCACAGAAGAAGCGTGAAAAAATCCTTGAGCAATTCACTCGTGGTGAAGTTGACCTACTAGTCGCAACTGACGTTGCAGCACGTGGTCTTCATATTCCTCAAGTTACACACGTATTCAACTTCGACCTACCAGATGACTGTGAAGATTACGTTCACCGTATCGGTCGTACTGGTCGTGCTGGCGCAAGCGGTCACTCTATTAGCTTTGCTTGTGAAGATTACGCAATCAACCTGCCACCAATCGAAGAATACATTGAGCACGCAATCCCAGTTTCTGATTACGACGCTTCGGCTCTAATCCAAGATCTGCCTGCACCACTTCGTATGCGCGCGCCTCGTACTCAGCAACGTCGCACCAATACAGGTGGCACTCGCTCTGGTAACCGCAAGCCGCAAGGACGTCGTCCTCGTCAGCCGCGTCAATCAGCGCCAAAACAATCATAAAAGGAAACTGAAGTCGTTTATGAGTCAAGCAGGATCATCACCGCTATACGCCGCCATCGACCTCGGGTCGAACAGTTTTCACATGCTCGTTGTGCGTCACATCGATGGCAGCGTTCAAACTATGGCTAAAATTAAGCGCAAAGTTCGTCTGGCCGCGGGCTTAGATGAACATAACTCTCTTAGTATGGAAGCTATGCAGCGAGGATGGGACTGCTTAAGTCTATTTGCAGAACGCTTGCAGGATATTCCTAAACAGAACATCCGCATTGTGGGTACCGCGACATTGCGAACCGCGACCAATGTGGATGTTTTTCTAGAGAAGGCGAACCAAATTTTAGGTCAGCCTATCGAAGTGATTACCGGCGAAGAAGAAGCTGCCACTATATATAAAGGTGTTGCACACACCTCTGGCGGTAGTGGTCGTCGCCTTGTGGTCGATATCGGCGGTGCAAGTACCGAGCTGATTATCGGTGAAGGTTTCGAAGCCAAAGCACTGACCAGTCTGAAAATGGGCTGTGTGACTTGGTTAGAGAACTTCTTCAAAGACCGCCAACTGAACGCACATAACTTCGACGCTGCCATTGAAGGCGCGAAGCAAACTCTGATGCCGATCTTAGAGCAGTACACCGACCTAGGTTGGGATGTATGTGTTGGGGCATCTGGTACCGTTCAAGCACTACAAGAGATAATGCTAGCGCAGGGTATGGACGAAGTGATTACTCACTCCAAACTTAAGCGCCTACAGAAGCAGGCGATGCTTGCTGATCACTTGGAAGAACTCGATATTGAAGGTCTGACCCTAGAGCGTGCTCTGGTATTCCCAAGTGGCTTATCCATTTTAATTGCGATCTTTGAGCTACTAGAAATCGATGCCATGACACTGGCTGGCGGCGCACTGCGTGAAGGCTTGGTGTACGAGATGGTTGACGAGCTTCGTCAAAACGACATCCGTGCACGCACCATTTGCAGCGTACAAAACCGTTACCAGCTAGATTGCCAATACGGCGAACAAGTTGCAAAACTTGCGGGCAAACTGCTTGAGCAAGTTGGCGGTGAAGCTTGGGTTGCAGAACCTCAGGGTAAAGTCCTGCTGGAAACAACAGCCAAACTGCACGAAATCGGTCTAACTATCGACTTCAAAAAGGGCGGTGAGCACAGCGCTTACCTGCTACAGCATCTGGATTTGCCTGGTTACACCCGTGCACAGAAGTTCTTTATCGGTGAAATTGCTCGCCGTTACCGTGAACAACTGACGTCACTGCCTGAGCAACATGCCCTTTCAGGCACCAGTGGTAAACGCGTACTGCGCCTATTGCGTCTTGCGGTTTTACTCAGCCATCGTCGTAATCCAGATCTAGAGCCAAATGTAACTCTAACAGCAGAAGGCGACAAACTGACGCTCAACATTGATGCGCAGTGGCTAGAGGCAAACCCACTGACAGCCGCTGAGTTGGAAATTGAATCCAACCGTCAGACAGACATCGGCTGGCCGTTAAGTATCGTGACTTGCTAAACCTCACGATAACTTATTGCTTGGTTGAAGGTCCCTATCGGGGCCTTTTTTATTGCTCATTTTACCTTCGTACAGCTTAGCGAGCTTTTGGACACCCATGATCTAATTACCCCCCACGCTGTACAAAACGCTCCAAACCCTAGTAAACAGATACAAAAAAGCCGCTTGATTTGAGCAAGCGGCTTTCGGGGTTCCCACTGATATTAAGACTGAACGCTTGTCGTCACCTTAAAATCAGGGTTCACCGCAGTCAGTTTCTTAATTAGGTAATTCAGTAATACGCCGTACATAGGAACGAACAAACCAAGACTGATAATCAGTTTGAAGCCGTAATCCACCAGCGCGATTTCCGTCCAATGCTCCGCCATAAATGGATCTGGACTTTGGTAGAACGCAATGGCGAAGAAAGCGATGGTATCAAGTGCATTACCGAAAAGCGTTGAACACGTTGGTGCCACCCACCATTGCTTCATTTGACGTAGGCGGTTGAACACGTGCACATCCATGATCTGACCAAGTAGATACGCCATGAAACTAGCAATCGCGATACGAGCAACGAATAAGTTAAATTCCCCTAGGTGACCAAAACCTTGGAATTGACCTTCGAAGAACACCACCGATAAGAAGTAAGACACTGCCAAAGCAGGCAACATCACTAAGAAGATGATCTTACGTGCCAACTGAGCACCGAAAATACGCACGGTTAAATCAGTCGCTAAGAAGATAAATGGGAAAGTGAATGCACCCCAAGTGGTATGGAAACCGAAAATAGTAAACGGTAGCTGAACTAGGTAATTGCTAGATGCAATAATGACTAGGTGGAATAGAACCAGATAGATAAGGGCGTTGCGCTGCTGCGCAGGGGTAAAGTTACTCATGCGATACCTTTTTAGTTTGGTTTGGGGGTGAGGGAACCCAAATCGAGTCACTGAATAAAGTGGCTCTTACCAACAATGTAAAATGAAAAATAAACTGGCTTGGCTCATTCTGAGCGAAGCGGTGGGCGATTATACATTAACCACTTTTCGCCGCAAGCCGTCTGTTTTACGCAAACGTTTGAGCATAAAAAAGGGTGTTTCATGTGAAACACCCTTTCTAGAAAAATTCTATTTTTAGAAGCCGCGTTGGAACAATCCTGCGAGATAATCCAACTCTTCCCTGCTCTCTTCAATCGCTAACGCTTCAAACCAAATCGCTTCACTGTAATGCTCTGCTTTCATAAACAGTCGGCAACCTTCAAAGTCGATCAACCAAGAGTGAATGTCCGCATCCCACTGCTTTTCCACCACAGTAGCGGAAAGCAGTCCGACTAAACGCTCACCTAAAGCAGGAAAGCTATCAAGGTCAAAGCTCGGCGCGGTAATGATTAAGCGCCCTTCTTGTGCCATGTAGTCCGCTAAGCCAAATTCCTTTTGCATCTTGGTTCCTTATCCGTGGTGAGTAATGTGTTCTTGAATCAAATCGAGGAATGGATCGGCGTACTTCTCCAGTTTGCGCTGACCAACGCCGCTGACTGCCAGCATTTCGCCGTAAGACGTTGGCAGAATTTCCGCCATATCAATCAGAGTCGCGTCACTAAAGACTACGTATGGTGGCAAACCATCTTCATCAGCAATCGACTTACGCAGCTTACGTAACTTAGCAAACAGCTTTTTGTCGTAGTTCTTGCTGGTCAGTTTATCTGACTTCGCCGCACGTGCTGCGGTGTCTAAACGTGGTACCGCTAACTCGAGAGTCACATCGCCACGTAGCAGCGGACGCGCCTCTTCAGTAAGTTGCAGCGTTGAGTTACGCGTGATGTTTTGGAACAGCAGCCCTTTGTGGATTAACTGACGGAAGATACTCACCCAGTAATCGTGGCTGTGGTCGCGACCTATCGCGTAGGTAGAAATCTTATCGTGCCCGTTTTCACGTACACGAATATTTTGCATGCCACGTAGCACTTCTACCACGTAGCCCATACCAAAGCTCTGATTAACACGGTACACACAAGACAACGCCTTACGCGCTTCTTCCGTGGCATCAAAGTGTTTCGGTGGATCTAAGCAAATATCGCAGTTGCCACATGGCTTCTCACGATACTCACCAAAGTAATTCAATAGCACCTGACGACGACAAGTTTGCGCCTCAGCAAAGGCACTCATCGCATTCAGTTTGTGGGTTTCCACCTGCTTCTGTGGACCATCGTCTTTCTCATCCAACATACGACGCAGCCAACTGATGTCCGCTGGGTCATACAACATCATCGCTTCCGCAGGCAAACCATCACGCCCTGCACGACCGGTTTCCTGATAGTAGGACTCGATATTACGCGGGATATCAAAGTGAACCACAAAGCGCACGTTTGGTTTGTTGATGCCCATACCGAATGCCACAGTCGCCACTACGATTTGGATATCATCACGTTGGAAAGCTTCTTGAACGTAAGCGCGCTCGTCCGCATCCATACCGGCGTGATAACCAGCAGCACGAATGTGGTTGTTACACAACTTCTCGGTCACCATCTCAACTTTCTTACGGCTACCACAATAAATGATGCCGCAATTACCTTTTTGGGTCTCAAGATAACGAACGATTTGCGAAACCGGCTTGTGCTTCTCAACTAAGTTGTAGCGAATGTTGGGACGATCGAAGCTGCCTAGATAAACCTCTGGATTATTCAGTTGCAGGCGCTCAAGAATATCTCGGCGTGTTGCGTCATCTGCGGTCGCCGTCAGCGCCATAAATGGCACATGGGAAAACTGCTGCTTAAGTTGACCAAGCGCGGCGTATTCGGGACGGAAGTCGTGCCCCCACTGGGAAATACAGTGCGCTTCATCGACGGCAATCATCGATAGCGGCAAGTTTTCCAAGCGCTCAATGAAGTCACGCATCAATACACGTTCTGGCGAGACGTACACCAACTTAAGATGCCCGGTATGCATACGGTTATACACACTGAGCAATTCATCACGAGGCATGGTCGAGTTAATGCACTCAGCCGCCACACCGTTGGCTTTAAGCTGGTCCACTTGGTCCTTCATCAGCGAGATAAGCGGAGAAATCACCAAAGTAATGCCAGAGCGAACCAAAGCAGGAATTTGATAGCACAGCGACTTACCGCCACCAGTAGGCAGGATAACTAAGCTGTCGCGACCTTCTACCGCGGCATCAATCACCAACTGCTGACCATCACGGAACTCTTGGTAACCAAACACATCCTCCAACACACGTTGAGGCGTCAAAGGCGAGTCTGATTGTTCGGCTAACAAGGTAGAGGTCATGAAAAATCTCAGATTGGGTCTTAAAAAGAGGTGCTTATGCATGCCACTAGCACGCAAAGTGAGGGCACATTGTAATGGGGTTTCATGGTGAATAAAACCGCAAATTGTTAGGTGATTCAGCTCACGACTCGTATACTGATTTTCTGCTCTATAAAAACTCAATTAGGTGACATCCCATGACACCAGAAGAACAACAACGCGCACGGCAAGGCGTCTTGCTTGCAGTTGGTGCGTACACCATGTGGGGCATCGCACCCATTTACTTCAAATCGATTGCTGAAGTCTCACCACTTGAGATCTTAAGCCACCGAGTGTTTTGGTCTTTCTTTTTGCTAGCCGCACTCCTCCATTTTGGTCGCCAATGGCGCTCGGTTCGAGACATCATTAAAAATAAAACCAAGATGATGTATTTAATTTCCACTGCCATTTTGGTCGGGGCTAACTGGCTGATCTTCATCTGGGCGGTCACCTCAAATCATATGCTCGATGCCAGTCTCGGCTATTACATCAACCCATTAATCAATGTGTTACTCGGGATGGTGTTTCTAGGAGAGAGGTTACGTAAGCTGCAATGGTTCGCAGTCGCGCTAGCGGCTTGTGGTGTATTAGTGCAGCTGATCGTGTTTGGCTCTGTCCCTGTGGTTGCTATCGCTCTGGCAATGAGCTTTGGTTTTTACGGCCTACTGCGTAAGAAAGTCAGTGTGGAAGCACAAACGGGGTTATTCATTGAAACTCTCGTCATGTTGCCTGCGGCAAGTATCTTTCTGTTTTTTATTGCCAGTACCCCAACCTCAAACATGTTTGAGAACCCATGGCAGCTGAATACCTTACTGATCGCCGCTGGTGTGATCACGACCCTACCGCTACTGTGTTTTACTGGCGCTGCAACCCGTCTAAAGCTATCGACGTTGGGCTTCTTCCAATATATTGGTCCAAGTTTGATGTTCTTGCTTGCGGTACTGATCTACGGCGAACCGTTCACCAGTGATAAAGCCATCACCTTCGCCTTTATTTGGGGCGCCTTGGTGGTATTTAGCTTTGATGGCCTGCGTAATAACCGCAAGTCACGCAAAGCGGCTCGTGCTGCCTGATCGTTTTTTACAAGACATTTAAGAAATTGATGGATAAGCTTGGTCATAATGTGACCAAGCTTTTTTTATTTAATGGAACATATTCAGTACTACGCTACCGACCATGACAACTTGAGTCTGATAGAGGCGAAATACCAGAAATTTGCTTTTCAAAGGCATTACCATCTGGATTTTCATCTCGGTCTGATCACGCATGGCGCGCAGAAGTTCCAATACCAAGGTAACAGCCACCAAGTTGGTCACGGGCAAATTGTGATTATGCCACCGGATGAGCTGCACGACGGGCAATCTAAGCTCGAAAGTGGCTACGAAGTAAATGTGTTTGCGATCGAACCTCACCTATTGAGCGATCTGGCTGATCTTAAGCAAAACGGTCAAATAATACACTTCAACGAGCTGATCATCTCGGATCCACAGACATTTTCACAACTTAGTAACTTACATGGGCTACTTCGTCGTGAAAACCTCAGCCAACTCACCAAAGATTGCCTTCCTTTTGAAGGATTTAACCAGCTTTTTGATCGCTACGGATCGCTTGAGCGACAAAAAGTAGTACCACTTGGGAATCAATCGCTTGGGACGTTAAAAGATTATCTAATGGCGAACCTCGACCAAGCGGTGCGTTTGGATTCACTTTCAGAGCTGTGCCAACTGAGCCCAACTCAGTTCCAGCGCCACTTTAAAGCGCAAACCGGCATGACGCCTTATGCATGGTTCGCACGCCTACGCCTCGAACAAGGCATGAAGTTACTACAATCAGGTCAATGTGGTACCGACGTCGCCCATCAGATCGGTTTCTACGATCAAGCGCATTTCAGCAAAGCGTTTAAACAGACCTACGGCGTTTCCCCTTCTCAAGTGACTCGTTAATTTCATTTACCGAGAAAGCTGTCAGTTTTTTACAAGCGCCACAGGTGACTTGCCACGACAATAGCCGCATTGGTTATATTTGAGATGTGTTATGAATGAATCCACCATATTGCTGACGCTCGCCAGCATTCACTTTATTGCCCTAATGAGTCCCGGTCCCGACTTTGCGTTGGTCGTACAAAACGCGACGCGTCATGGTCGTCAAACTGGCTTGTACATTGCGTTGGGATTGTCTGTCGGTATTTTGCTGCACTCTTTATTCAGCCTGACAGGCGTGAGTTACATCGTCCACCAGCACCCAGTGTTGTATTCGGTGGTGCAACTGCTCGGTGGTAGTTATCTGCTCTATTTAGGTATTGGTGCATTGCGCGCCGTGATCTCAATGATCAAAAATCCAATGGCGGATCAACCTAAGAAGCAAAACAACCTAGTGATCAGCAATAAGCGTCAGGCATTTGCTAAAGGATTTGCGACCAACATTCTTAACCCGAAAGCCTTGGTGTTCTTTATCAGTTTGATGTCGAGCTTAGTCCCTGCAGGTATGTCGATCACTGGCAAAGGTATTGCTTTGGTCATCTTGTTTGGCTTGTCGCTATTCTGGTTCTCTAGCCTTGCATGGATGCTGTCGACACAGCGCTTACAACGTAAATTGCAACAAGCAGGCATCTATATCGACGGTCTGTGTGGCGTGGTATTTACTCTCGTGGGCGGCAGTATTTTGTACCAAACCATCAGCACTTTTATCGGATAAAGTACTGATTTAAAAGCGTAGCACAATCGACATTTCTAAGATTGCTGACTCGACGTGACTCTTCATGACTGCCAAGCTGAAAGCACAAAACTGGCAACATGGAGAGTCATCATGCATTGGACGTTCAACCGACTCGTGACCACGGGTCTTTTTCTTACTTCCCCACTCGTCTTATCTACCTCAGCCTTTGCTAACCAAGCAGCAGATGCGGTTGCACCGGAGCACAGTACTGGCTTCGAGCAAAAGCAATTGGTCAAAGCCAAAGATTATATGGTCACCGCAGCCAACCCACTAGCCACCCAAGCTGGGGCAGACGTTCTTGCTCAAGGTGGTAATGCTATTGATGCCATGGTTGCCGTGCAACTGATGCTGGGCTTGGTAGAACCCCAATCTTCAGGCATTGGTGGTGGCGCCTTCTTAGTGTATTGGGACAGTGAGAAACAAAAACTGACTACGTATGATGGACGCGAAACCGCACCGCTCGCCGCGACGCCGAAACTCTTCCTAGATGACAAAGGACAACCTCTGCAGTTTTACGATGCGGTTGTCGGTGGGCGCTCCGTTGCTACTCCTGGCACTGTGAAACTGCTGTGGGATACGCACCAGAAATACGGCAAGTTGGAATGGAAAAAGATCATCCAACCTGTGATTACCTTGGCTGAGCAAGGTTTCGAGGTCAGTCCTCGCCTCGCGAGTCTGATTGAGAAAGATGCCAAGCGCCTATCACGCTTCCCTGCAACTAAGGCTTACTTCTTTAATCCAGATGGCTCACCAAAAACCGAAGGCACGTTGTTGAAAAACCCTGAATACGCGCAAACTCTGACGGCAATTGCAGAGCAAGGGGCAAAAGCTTTCTATCAAGGCGATATCGCCACAGACATCATCAAGACAGTACAGAATGCACCGGGCAATCCTGGCGTATTGGCACAACCTGACTTTGATGCGTTCCAAATCAAGCAACGTGAACCGGTTTGTGCGGCTTATCAGAGCTATGACATCTGCGGTATGGGACCACCTAGCTCCGGCGCATTGACGGTTGGACAGATTCTCGCGATCACCGAGCAATACGATCTTAAAGGTTGGGGAGCCGAAAGCTCGAAATCATGGCAAGTGATCGCCGATGCATCGCGCCTTGCGTTTGCGGATCGCGGTAAATACATGGCTGACCAAGATTATGTGCCAATGCCAACCGAAGGCTTGCTTGATCAAGATTACCTCAAACAACGTGCTGAGCTCATTCAAGTCGGTAAAGCGTTGAGTAAGGTTGAAGCCGGCAACCCTCCTTGGTCGCACGCCATGAACCTAAGCATGGACCAATCAATCGAGCTGCCTTCCACCAGCCATTTCAATATCGTCGATAAGCAAGGCAATGTGGTTTCAATGACAACAACCATTGAAAACGCTTTTGGCTCACGCTTGATGGTGCGTGGCTTCTTGCTCAATAACGAACTGACTGATTTCTCTTTCCGCACTCATCAAGATGGAGTGCCAATCGCGAACCGCTTAGAACCGGGCAAACGCCCACGTTCATCCATGGCACCGACCATAATGATGAAGAACGATAAGCCTTACATGGCAATTGGCTCACCGGGTGGCAGCCGCATCATTGGTTACGTCGCACAAGCCATTATCGCCCACACGCAATGGGATATGGACATCCAAAGCGCGATTAATCAGCCACGATTACTGAACCGTTTTGGTACCTTAGATATTGAGCAAGGTACCGCTGCAGAAGGCTTACAGCCTGAGTTGGAAAAGATGGGTTTTAAAACTGATGTTCGTGATTTGAACTCTGGACTGCATGCGATACGTATAACAAAAGACGGTCTTGAGGGCGCAGCCGATCCAAGGCGTGAAGGTGCCGCTATCGGGCAGTAAGAGTCTTTCGCTCGCCCCCTTGTGCGAGATCTCTCACAAAGGGTTGAGCAAACCTCTCTTTTTTAATGGTAAAACCGTACAACAAAGAACATAACTCATTGAATTTAATATTTATGTATCTTTTTTGAACGCAAAGAGAGTGAAAAAATGTGAGATTAGCCCGTTGTTGGAAATCGTTAAACACGTAATATCAAACCTGTCGGAAGGATGCTGACACGGAACAGGAAACACCACGGACTTGGTGAACTTCAGGAAGAAGAAACGGTTATTCAGGATGAATAGTCGGGCATGGATTGCAAAATTGGACATTGAACGGAATCAATAGTGACTAGGATGGTTGCTACTAAGGACGGGAAATGGACACCTCTGGACGAGGCAAGGATTTGAACATCAGGATGATGTCAGGGACACCGCTCAGGGAACAAGTGATGAGAGCTAACGAGGATGGTTAGCAGACCAGGATAAGGTCATTAAGGACACCGCTAGGAAGGCGACGTAAGGATTAAGCTGACGGATTCAGCACACTATCATGGATTAGATGCATGGAGCACTCTTAGTAGCCGGATTGCTGCGAGTAAGACTATAACCCCGATGGGCGCAAGCCCTCGGGGTTTTTCTTTGCCTAAAATTTTTCTCAGCAGCTAGCTCTACTGAGAACAGACATTCACCAACAACACCAGACTTTCCCTTCAAACAGCATCGTTAAATCGCGCTTTCGCATTCCATTTATCATTCCATTTTTTACTGCGTTAGCGACACAAAAACAGCACAAACAAAAAGAGCCGCCGAAGCAGCTCTTGAGTTGATGATACCAATCACAGTAAATTAGTGATCAGAAATAGCGTAGGGAAAATGCTTGAGAACAAGGCGCAATTTTTCGATAAGTAGTTATTCTACAATCAAAAATTGCAACGCAGTTATCGAGTATTTTAACAAGCTAGAATGACTAGTTATTTACTACGATTGGTATGAGTTTTGGTGAAGCCTTACAGTTTCTCTAGCCGTGCGTAAGCAGTCACCAACCATTTGATGCCCTCACCATTAAAGGCAATCTGTACACGGCTCTGTGGACCACTGCCTTCGAAGTTGATGATGGTGCCCTCACCAAACTTAGGATGCATCACACGAGAACCTAGCGTAAAGCCAGTTTCATTAAAGCTCTCTTTCACCGCCGTTTGGCTAAATCGACCGCTGCTTGTGGGACGGCTAACTTGCGCCTTCATGCGTACTTCGTCTAAACAAGTTTCTGGCAGTTCACGTATGAAGCGAGACGGTTTATGGTACTTATCCTGACCGTACAAACGGCGCATTTCAGCATAAGTGATGTACAGTTTCTGCATTGCACGGGTCATGCCTACGTAACACAGACGGCGTTCTTCTTCTAAACGCCCTGCTTCTTCTGCCGACATTTGGCTTGGGAACATGCCTTCTTCCACACCGACCATAAACACTAATGGGAACTCTAGACCTTTCGCACTGTGCAATGTCATGAGCTGAACCGCATCTTCAAACTCGTCCGCTTGTCCTTCGCCCGCTTCTAATGCTGCGTGGGTTAGGAATGCCGTCAGCAGTGACATGTCCTCGGCTTCTTCTGGTTTCTCGAATTGGCGAGTTGCGGTCACCAATTCCTCCAAGTTCTCAATACGCGCCTTAGACTTTTCGCCCTTTTCTTGCTCGTACATCGCAAACAAGCCCGAGTATTTGATCACATGGTCAGTTTGGTGATGCAGCGGCATCTCGATGGTGTCGTCTTCTAGTGCTGTGACAAGCTCGATAAAACGACTCAGAGCACCAGCAGCACGACCTGCAAGTACCTTCTCATCCAACATCGCCACACTCGCTTCCCACATGGTGCAACCACGATCACGAGCCGCAAAACGGATGGTTTCAAGCGTCTTATCACCCAAACCACGTGTTGGCGTATTCACTACACGTTCAAATGCCGCATCATCATTACGGTTGGCAATCAGACGCATGTAGCTCAAGGCATCTTTGATTTCCTGACGTTCGAAGAATCGCATGCCGCCGTAGATACGGTAAGGCAGACCAGCTTGGATTAGTGCTTCTTCAAGAACACGCGACTGGGCGTTATTACGGTAAAGCATTGCAGCGTCATTCAGAGCACCGCCCTTGTCTTGCCACTCTTTGATTTTGTTTACCGCAAAACGGGCTTCGTCTAGTTCGTTGTAAGCGCTATAAATCGAGATAGGCTCACCGACAACGCCATCAGTCCAAAGCTCTTTACCCATACGCTCGGTGTTATTCGCGATCAGAGCGTTGGACGCTTCCAGAATGGTCTTGGTTGAACGGTAGTTTTGTTCAAGACGAATGGTATTCACGCTTGGGAATTCCAGCGTAAATTTCTCAATATTCTCGACTTTTGCACCACGCCAGCCGTAAATCGACTGATCGTCATCACCTACGATCATCACATGACACTCAGGACCCGCCATCATACGTAGCCAAGCATATTGAATGTTGTTGGTATCTTGGAACTCGTCCACCAAGATATGCTTAAAGCGTGCTTGGTAGTGTTCACGGACGAACTTGTTATCACGCAGTAGCTCATGTGCGCGCAGCAAGATTTCCGCAAAATCGACTAAACCAGCACGATCACACGCTTCTTGGTAAGCGGTGTATAGCTGCAGATATGTCTTGGTCACTGGATCATGGTACGCATCAATGTGCGACGGGCGCAGACCTTCGTCTTTCTTGCCGTTAATCCACCATGCAACTTGGCGCGCTGGCCACTGCTTCTCATCGAGGTTTTGCGCTTTGATCAAACGCTTTAGTAGACGCTGTTGGTCGTCACTGTCGATGATTTGGAAGTCTTCCGGTAGCTTGGCATCAAGATAGTGCGCGCGCAGAATACGGTGACAAATGCCGTGGAAAGTACCATTCCACATACCGCCTGCACTGCCCATCATTAGCTCTTCGATACGTCCACGCATCTCTGCCGCCGCCTTATTGGTAAAGGTTACCGACATAATTGAGAACGGAGATGATTGCTCGACCGACATCAACCAAGCGATACGGTGAACAAGAACGCGTGTCTTACCACTCCCTGCACCAGCAAGGACGAGCAAGTTTTCTAGAGGTGCTGCAACGGCTTCACGTTGTTTGTCATTCAAACCGTCGAGTAATAGAGATGGATCCATCATGATGAGAGCTACTGGTTATTTATACATAAAAATAGATTATAACCTAAACAACCTCTTCAGATTAGACAAAAATTCATAAAAAATTCGTCGTTTTTTTACTCGATACATCAATAAGTTATATAAATTCCATTCTTTAAAACCATTTGTTGCGAAAATTTTTCTGAAAGTTTTTTAGCCAGTTTCCTATCTTTTAAGTTAAGCAAGTTGATAACAAAAACGCCAAAACAGGCGATTCATCTTGCCAACTTAAAGTAAAGGAAATCATACAGAGGAATTTATTATGAAAAAGTCGAATCTAGCTGTAACTGCTGCTGTTACTGGTCTTCTAGCTCTTGGTGGCACAATGCTAACTGCAGCTCCAGCTGTCGCTGCTGATAAAGAGAAGTGCTACGGCGTTTCCAAAGCAGGTAAAAACGACTGTGCAACGAAAAGCAGCTCATGTGCTGGTACTTCTAAAGAAGATAACCAAAAAGACGCATTCGTAGTCGTACCAAAAGGTCTATGTGACAAACTCGTTGGCGGTAGCACTTCTTCTTCATAATCTTTTATCGCTAGCTACTGCAAGGATGCGTTGACGCTCAACCAGCGCATCCTTCTATTCCCGCCCGCTTTGAAAAGGAGTTTCACGTGAAACACCACACCTTCCACGACGTTGTTGGAGTTGGATTAAGAACCCCTCACCTCGATTACTTTAGCCAAAACAAACCCGAGTTATCTTGGTTAGAAATCCACAGTGAAAACTATTTTCAACCCAACGCTGCAGAGCGCAATCAACTACAAGCATTACGCGAGCGGTATCAAATTAGCTGTCACGGCATTGGTCTGTCACTAGGTTCGGTGGAACGTGTGAATCAAAAGCACCTTGCTCAACTTAAAGCGCTGATTGACTCAATCGACCCGATTCTTGTTTCTGACCATTTGAGTTGGAGTGAAAACGGCGGTCACTACTTTAATGACCTACTTCCACTTCCGTATACGGAAGAAGCGCTCAAAGTGTTCACTCGTAACGTGAATGAAGTGCAGGATTATTTGCAACGCGAGATCTTGATAGAGAACCCATCTAGTTATGTGAAGTTTCAACATTCGACCATCAGCGAATGGGAGTTTCTTACCGAAGTGCAAAAGCGCACTGACTGTCGTTTATTGCTCGATTTAAACAATGTTTATGTCTCGGCGTTCAACCACGGTTTCGATTGCGACACATACCTAGATGCAATTCCAGCCGACAAAGTGGATGAGATTCACTTGGCAGGTTTTACCATCAAACAACTCGACAAAGGTGAGATTTGGATTGATACCCATAGCCGCCCAGTTAGTGATGAAGTTTGGCAGCTGTTCGCGCAGTGGACCAAAAAACACGGTCCACGCCATGCATTGATTGAATGGGACTTGGATATCCCCGCGCCAGAAGTCTTATTAGGAGAAGCGCAGAAAGCATCGCAACTGCTATTGCAAGGCACATTCCCAAGTGAACAAGGCGAACCAAGGAAGGCATCATGAATCTAGCCACCTTACAAAGCCAGTTTGCTAAAGCCCTACATTATCAAGCACTCGGTGAAGATTGCGATATTGCCAGTGATAAGTTTACCGCTGATGAACGCATGCAGATTTACCGCAACAACTTTATCGTCAGCTTAAGCGAGGTATTATCCGCGACCTACCCGATGGTTGAAGCGTTGCTTGGTGAAGAGTGCTTTGAACAGATGGCCCGCCAACATGTTCTCACTTATCCATTGGAAGAAGGAAATGTGGTGCATTATGGCGAAGGCTTTCAAGACACCATCATGCAATTCAGTCAGGTGATCGCACAAGCCCCTTACAGCCCTGAAGTCGCGCTCTTCGAGTGGCATATCGACCTCGCTCGTCAAGCACAGTATGAACAATCCAATGCGGCAGCATTAAAACCGCTTGCGTTACTTGGCGAAGTGAGTGAGGAGCAACAACCCGCTTTGGTTTTGCACCTTAAACAAGGCTGCCGAAGCTTTGACTCCAGCTACGCAGTATTTGATTTGTTCAGAGCGATTCAAACTGGCCAATTCGAACAACTTAATATCAACCAATTACAGCAAGGTGTCATCTCGATTCAAGCCAATGGAGAAGCCTTGTGTCACGCACTCGATGCCGATGTGTTCCAACTGCTGCAATGTTTAGAGCAGAAACAGAGTTTGAGCGAAATACCTGAAGTTTTACTCGCTCATCTCAATAGCATCATGGCACTCGATCTCGTTGACGGCTTTACATTGAAATCAATCTAAGGAGCACTCTATGACGGATACGGTTAAAAACTTAGTGAATCGGTACGACGATTTAATCAGTACCCTACAAGCTGGCTTTGTCCCTTTACTACTTCTATTTTGTCGCTTGTGGGTTGCATGGGTGTTCTTCAATTCAGGGCTAATCAAAATCTCGTCTTGGGATAGCACACTGTATTTATTTGAGCTGGAATACCAAGTGCCAATACTGCCATGGGAATTGGCAGCTTACTTAGGTACAGCTGCAGAATTGGTTCTACCGGTGTTCTTGGCACTAGGATTGATTACCCGTCCGATGGCTGCGATTCTGTTTGTGTTCAACATCATCGCTGTGGTCTCTTACCCGCTGCTGTGGGAGAAAGGTTTCTATGATCACCAACTTTGGGGATTGATGATTCTTGTAGTGATTGTGTGGGGACCAGGACCATTGTCCCTCGACCACATACTGAAGAAGAAAATCACTCACTAAAAAAATCCCCGCATGATGCGGGGATTTTTTTATTATTTGTTCAAGTAAGCCAGTAGCTCTTCAGCTGAGATACCTTGCTTCGCGAGGTCTTTTGCCATCTGCTCTACTTGCTCGCCTTTACGTGATTCAATCACTTGCTGAAATTGATACACAAGATCACGTAATACTGGCACTGGAACTTGTTTTGCCGCGCTACGAATGCGCTCAGAGCTTTGGTTACCTAATTCGTTAAGCAACTTACCAAACATCACCTTTTCTGGTGACTCTTCCATTTGCTCTAGGATACGAGCCATTTCATACGTGGTTAACGACATTACTTTATGAGTTCCGTTATGGTGTCGAGAAAAGTTTGAACGACAAATATACACGCGTTAGGTACATTGGAAAATACTAAATTACCGAGTTTTACGCATTCGCCAATTTCGCATGCCAGTTCTTACCTGCTTTGCTAAACAGAATCACCAAAGCTGGAAGCAATACCCACATATGAATCGCAATCAGGGTTTGTGGATCCAGTGATAAACGCTGTAGCGTACCAACCAACAAGCCAGAGCCGCTC
The DNA here is from genome assembly GCF_036533715.1 of Vibrio sp. M260121. Lineage (NCBI taxonomy): Bacteria > Pseudomonadati > Pseudomonadota > Gammaproteobacteria > Vibrionales > Vibrionaceae > Vibrio > Vibrio sp. M260121. The sequence goes on from NZ_JATABF010000050.1 coordinate 23,537, forward strand.
ATTTGGAACAAACCAAGTAGTGCAGCCGCAGTACCCGCTTTATCACCAAACGGTTCTAACGCTTTACCAGCTGCCGCGCCAAGAATCCAAGCGAAGCCAACCGATGAGATAAAGATTGGCAGCATGAAAGACAGTGCTGTGTTGTGCTCTTTCATCACCATCATGATCACACCAGAAATCGCCAGTAAGCTGATACCAACAACCAGTGAATTGTGTGTGCCCCAACGATCCATGAACTTAGGCGCAAGCATACAAGCAGCAATGTTGAACGCCGCATTCAGACCAAACCAGAAGGTGAATTCATTCATCGACAAGCCCATGCCTGTCATTAGAACGCCAGGAGCTGAAGTCACGTAAGCAAGAATGACTGCCATCGCCATCAAACACAGTGAAGCGTGGAAGATGAATGATGGTGTGCTCAAGACTGCCCAGTAGCGGCTTAGTTTAAATACCGCCTGCTTTTCTGTTGCAGGGTTGGTTTCCTTCATTCCAAAGAACATCATCGCTCCAGCAATTACAGCGAAACCCGCCATAAAGCTGAAGTTTGCACGCCAATCAAATTGTTGGGTTAACCAACTACCAAGAATCGGTGCTAATGCTGGGATAAAGCAGATCGCGCCGTTAAGGTAGCTGATCATTTTGCCGCTTTTTTCCGGACCAAAGATATCGCGAACTGTTGCAAAGGCTGCTACAGATGTTGCACAAGCACCTAAGCCTTGTAGCAAGCGAGCCGCCAACATCCACTCAATATTTTGAGCACTCCACGCCAATAAAGCGCTCAATGCGTAGATGGTGATGCCTCCCAATGCAACAGTTCGACGTCCGAGTTTATCTGCCAAGGGACCAGCGAATAGCTGACCAACACCCATAGCAAATAGGAACCAAGTGATGGTGTCTTGTGCCAATGCATTTTCTACCTGAAAAGTGGACGCGATAAGAGGCAAAGCAGGTAGATAGATATCAATCGCAAGCGGACTGAACAGAACTAACATGGTCAACAGCGCCATCTGTTTTTTGCTATTTGTAATATGGCTAGACACAAAACACTCCAAATTGAACAAGAACTTTTGAGCAAAGCTTAATCATCTGATGATATGAATGGAAATGATGTATACTCATGACCATTATTCCAATGGGGAAAATCACTGTGAACGTAGAGAAACTGGCACGCATCGACCTCAATTTGCTGGTCTGTTTTAAAGTGCTGATTGAAGAGTTGAATGTCACCCGAGCCGCCCACCGACTGTGCTTGAGTCAGTCTGCTGTAAGCAAATCCTTAGCGAAATTACGTACCCAATTTGATGATCCCCTATTCACTCGAAATTCACACGGATTAACGCCAACACCGCGCGCATTGTTCCTTAAACCGAAACTGGATCTGTTGATAAACCAACTTGAGGTGCTGACTCAACCCGAAGAGTTCTCACCACAGAGCAGTGAATACCGTTTTCAAATCGCAGCAGTGGAGAGTGTCTACCCGCTCATTCTGCCCCACTTCTTGCCGGCAATATTCCAACAAGCACCAGGCGTGACCATCAGCACCCACTCTTGGTCGGAACAAACGTTCAAGATGATTCAACGCGGTGAAATCGATTTAGGCATGACAGGTCGAGATATCGACATCAACGATGCCAAGCTGACTATGCTGCCGCCAGATGACATTTGTGAGCAGGAAATCTATCGTGACCACCAAATGTGTATCGTACGTAAAGACCACCCGGCTTTGCGTGGTAACTGGAACTTAGAAGCTTACCTAGCCCTGCGTCATGTGCAGGTACGTTGTGATGGCAACGACCGTTGGTTGCTCGACTATCGTCTAGCTGACATTGGTCGCGAACGTGATATCGCAGTCACCGTTCCGGACTTTAACAGTGCCGCCAGTTTGTGTTCTTACACTGATTTTGTGTTTACCGCGCCAAGCCACTTTGTGAAGCTGGCAGCCAAGCAACACGACATGGCATTGCTGCCTCTGCCACTCGAATTCCCGCCAATGGCTTACACTTTGTTCTGGCACCGAGACAGAGAAAATGACCCAGCTTTGACTTGGCTACGTACCATGATCACGCAAAAAACCGATCATCTTAGATAAAAATCCCGGACGCGATTTGCGCTCTTACGGTAAAATGAGTAGCTTAACAGTCGATAGTCCTTTTTGGCTCATCTATGGCCTGTTGTACTCCGACTCTATTGAAGTGATTGCGAACCTCAATGGAATCGTAAACTGCATGAAGCAGAAGGAAACAGCTCCCACACCTGAGCATGAAGGAGCGGTAATTTGAAGGAATAACACAGATGCACAACGATACCCAAAGCCGCGTGAATGCAATTCGCGAATGGCTAGCACAACATAATATTGATGCCCTACTTGTCCCTCATGAAGACGAGTACTTGGGCGAATACGTACCAGCGCACAACGAGCGTTTACACTGGCTAACTGGTTTTACTGGTTCTGCTGGTGCTGCGGTAATCACCAAAGACAAAGCCGCTATCTTTGTTGATGGTCGCTACACGGTACAAGTCACTAAGCAGGTTCCTGCTGATCTATTCGAATACCGTCACCTGATTGAAGAGCCTGCACTAGATTGGATTAAAGACCATCTTGCAAATGGCGCGTCTGTGGCAATCGACCCTCGCATGCACAACTCTGCTTGGCTAGACATGGCACAAGCAAAACTTGCAGGTGCACTTGAGCTTAAGATTCTCGACAGCAACCCAATTGATGAGCTGTGGCACGACCGCCCTGCTCCTGTAGTTTCTGATGTTCGCCTAATGGCAACAGAAGCGGTTGGTCAATCAAGTGAAAGCAAACGCCAAGAAATCGCAGCTCTCGTGAAAAAAGCCGGCGCAGACAACGCAGTTATCACAGCACTTGATTCCATCTGTTGGTTGCTCAACGTTCGTGGTCTAGATGTATCACGTCTACCAGTTCTGCTTTCTCACGCGATTCTGCACTCAGATTCAAGCGTGGAATACTTCCTAGATCCAGCTCGCCTACCTGCTGAGTTTGACGCTCATGTTGGTGCGAGAGTAACGGTTCATCACCCAGAAGCATTGCAAGCACGACTAGAAACCCTAACTGGCAAGAATGTACTGGTTGACCCTGCGACAAGTAACGCATGGTTTAAGTTGGTTCTACAAAATGCTGGCGCATCTGTGGTGAGTAAAGCTGATCCATGCCTAATGCCAAAAGCGGCGAAGAACGCAGTTGAAATCGCAGGCATGAAAGCATGTCATATCCGCGATGGCGTGGCGATGAGTAAGTTCCTATCATGGTTAGATGCTGAAGTCGTTGCTGGTAACCTGCATGATGAAGCGACGCTGGCAGACAAACTAGAAGCGTTCCGAAGCGAAGACCCGACACTTATGGATCTTAGCTTCGATACTATTTCGGCAGCAGGTGGCAATGCAGCGATGTGTCACTACAACCACGAGAACCAACCTGAACCTGGCAAGCTAGAGCTGAACACACTTTACCTAGTGGATTCAGGCGGTCAGTACCTAGATGGCACGACAGACATCACGCGTACTATTGCGATCGGTCAGCCTTCACAAGAGATGATTAAACAATTCACTCTTGCGCTAAAAGGTCACATCGGTGTTGCTCGTGCACGCTTCCCGAAAGGCACACGTGGTTACCAAATCGATACGCTAGCTCGTCAGCACCTGTGGGCGGAAGGCTATGATTACGATCACGGTACTGGTCACGGTGTTGGTCACTTCCTAAGTGTTCATGAAGGTCCGGCGAGCATTTCTAAGAAGCAAATCGACGTGCCTCTAACAGAAGGTATGGTGCTATCCAACGAGCCAGGTTACTACCGTGCAGATGCGTTTGGTATCCGTATCGAGAACCTAGAGCTTGTTGTTGAAACCCCAACTAACGGTGACTTCCCTGTTCTGTCATTTGAGTCGCTAACGCGCTGTCCAATCGACAAGCGAAATATCAACGTTGATATGCTAACTCGTCCAGAACTTGCTTGGCTGAATGATTACCATCAGAAGGTATGGGATGAGATCAGCCCACTTGTTGAAGGTGATGTGAAAGAGTGGCTTCGTCAAGCAACGCTACCAGTAGCACATAGCTAGAAGCTAGAAGCTAGAAGCTAGAAAAAGTAGAGGGTTGATGTTTTGCATCAACCCTCTTTTTTTACTTATGTTTCACGTGAAACATAACGATGACCAGTGGCTTTATTTGTAACTTAACCAGAATACGCCGAGTGCCAATCTCGCCATACTGGGTCAAAGCCTTTGGCTCGAATCATATCTTCCACAGAACCAGCACTTCGTTCATCACTGATCTCAAACTGCTCGAGTTCAACATCATCCATCGCATAACCACCCGGCTGAGTTTTCGATGCAGCAGACATACTGGTGATGCCTAACGGTAATGCATTGTCTCTGAACTTCGGTGATTCACGAGTCGATAATGACAACTCCACCTCTGGATTCAACAAACGATAAGCGCAAATCAACTGAACAAGCTGCTTATCCGTCATGACGGATTTTGGTTGGAGCGCACCCTCACAAGGACGCAAACGCGGGAAAGAAATCGAGTAACGAGTCTGCCAATACGTGCGCTCAAGATAGTCCAAGTGCGCAGCCACATAAAAGCAATCGGTACGCCACTCTTCCAATCCTATCAAAGCACCAATACCGATCTTATCGATGCCTGCTTTTGCAAGACGATCGGGTGTATCCAATCGGTATTCGAAATCCATCTTGTTGCCACGCAAATGGTGCTCGGCGTAAGTCGAAGGATGATACGTTTCTTGATAGACCATTACCGCATCCAAACCCAATGTTTTGAGCTCAGCGTATTCGTCTTGATCAAGTGGCTGTACTTCCATCGCCAAATAGTTAAAGCGCTTCTTAATCATAGGCACCATTTCGCGAAAGTATTTCATGCCTACTTTGGTTTCGTGTTCGCCAGTCACCAGCAATACGCTATCGAACTTCATGCGTTTAATGGCTTCAACTTCTGCAGCTACTTCGTCCCTATTCAAGGTACGACGCTTGATTCTATTCTCCATTGAGAAGCCACAATAAGTACAAGCATTGGCGCACAAGTTAGAAAGGTACAATGGAATATAAAGCGACATGGTATTACCAAAACGCTTGCGAGTTGCCGAGTATGACAGCTGCGCCATTTGCTCTAAATACGCTTCAGCCGCTGGTGAAATTAGCGCTTTAAAGTCTTCCAAATCACGTTTGGGTTTATTCAATGCCCGCTCGACATCTTGTGCCGTTTTCGCGTAGATCGACATCGAAATGTCATCCCAATTAAGCTGCTTAAATTGTTCAACGAAGCTCATGCTTTCCTCGCTTAATAGCTAAACCAATCTAGGACTAAAGTTCATCTAGGAATGACGTCAGTGGACTCGACGCAACCGCATGAGAAACCTTACCGGCAAGTCCAGCTTCATAAGCCATACGCCCGGACTCTACCGCCAACTTAAATGCCTTCGCCATCGCAACGGGATCGCTCGAAGCTGCAATCGCTGTATTGACGAGCACGGCATCCGCGCCCATTTCCATCGCACGCGCGGCATGTGAAGGAGCACCAATACCCGCATCAACAACGACAGGAACATTAGCTTGGTCGATGATGATCTCTAGGAAATCGTGAGAAACTATCCCTTTGTTAGAACCGATCGGCGCACCTAATGGCATGACTGCAGCACAGCCTACTTCTTCCAATCGTTTACACAGAACCGGGTCAGCATGACAATAAGGCAGGACAATGAAACCCTCACGAACCAGTTGCTCAGCGGCTGCTAGTGTCTCAATTGGATCGGGCATCAAGTACTTCGGGTCTGGATGAATTTCTAGTTTTAACCAGTTAGTACCCAACGCTTCTCTCGCCAATTGTGCTGCAAACACAGCATCTTTAGCATTCTTTGCACCTGAGGTGTTCGGCAATAAGTTCACACCCGCTTGTACTAACGGCAGCAAAATATCGTCTTGTTGGTCGTTCACATCCACACGCTTCAACGCCATGGTCGCAAGTTGAGAACCCGATACTTGAATCGCTTCTGCCATTAATCGGCTGTTGGCAAACTTCCCTGTTCCCGTGAACAGTCTTGATTCGAATTGTTTATCACCAATTTTAAGCATCGACTTTAACCCCCTGCGATCGCTTGAAACAAAGAGATGCTATCTCCCTGTGAAAGAACTGTGCTAGCCCACTCACTGCGCGGCACAACATTGTTATTAATTGCAAAAACGCAGCCCATTTCAGGCAGCGCAAATTGACTAATGATTTGCTGTAAATTTGACTCACTGGCAACTTGATGTGACTGGTCATTGATGACAATAGTGATCACATCTAAGTCAGCAGCTGTCATTTGTGTTGTTTGTTGTTCTGATAACGTCATTGCTTCCAACTCTCTTAATTCTGCCCATTACTCGTAAGCTAAATCTGAGCACACACTTGGCACTGTTTATCTTTACTTATCGCCATGGTTTGCCATTGCAGCTTCAATCCATCGAACAGGTGTAACTTGGCAGTCTCGACATGAAACTTTCCCGTCGCCAGTTTTTGAATTGCCGCTATCGCTTGGTAGTTGCCAAGTGTACCCACCACCGGACCGACGACACCGCTCTCTCTGCACTTTTGCGTTTGCGGTAATTCGTCGAACGGATACAAACAGCGATAACAGGCTTTACTCTGCGATTCTTGTTCACTTGGTATTTGGTAATCAAAGACAGCGAATTGCCCTTGCCAACCAATTGCTGCCGCCGAGATGAGCGGCGTATTTTGTTCGAAACAAACTTGGTTAATGAGCTGGCGCGTTGGCATGTTATCGGTGCAGTCGAGCACCACATCCGCCAGCATCACCTCAAGCTGGAGCTGTGCTTTGTCTAATCGCTTATTGAGAGCACGAACTTGGACCATAGAATTAAGTTCATTGAGTTGCTTTACAGTCGCTTTTGTTTTCGCAACTTGGAGGTCTTGTTCACGATAAATGATCTGACGCTGTAGGTTACTGCTATCAACTTCATCGTCATCAACCACAACCAATTTACCAACACCCGCTGATGCCAAGTACAAACTCGCTGCGCTCCCTAACCCACCACAACCGATGATCAGCACATGCGATTTGCTCAAACGCTCTTGCCCAATTTCGGCAATTTCAGGCAGAGCGACTTGGCGCTGATAGCGAAGGAACTGCTTATCCGTGAGCATGCTCGCCTCTCTTGGTATGCGCTAATTCACTATTCTGATCAGTAAACGTTAGCTGTCTTTCCTTCATCAGTTGTGCGAAGAACTCGATAACGGATTGAGGTGATTCTGCCAACGTAATAGCACGCACTACTGCTAAACTAGAGACGCCCGTTTGCCAAACTTGGTTTGCATTAGATTGGTCAATACCACCAATCGCGACCGTCGGAAAGCCTCGTACATAACCACTAACTTCTTTGTCTTTTGAAGGACGGAAAGCCGACTCTATGTTTCCATAAGGAATGCTATCAATCAGCTTTTGATACAGTGCCAGGCGGACCAAACCTTGTGGTTTCGATGGCATCTGTTTTGTGGTGGTAGGGAAAATATGCCCTAGCGCGATGTAACTAGGATGAATTTGTACGATGCGCAGTAGCTCATAATAACCATGAGTAGAAAGACCAAGACGAATGCCGGCTTTAGTTAGCTGAGCCAAATTCGATTCTTCTATGTCTTCTTGTCCTAGGTGAACGCCATAAGCGCCATGCTTGATTGCCAACTGCCAATAGTCATTGATGAACACTTGTGCTTGATACTGACGACCTAGCTCAATTGCTCGAATGATCTGTTGTTCTAAATCGGCTTGTTGTGGGTTCTTGATTCGCAGTTGAATAGTGTTGATGCCTAGTGGCAATAGAAGTTCAATCCAAGCAACATCATCAACGACTGGATAGAGCCCTAAACTTTGCTTAGTCAGAGTTGGAAAGCTAACGCTCTCGCCTTGTGCAGACCAACCAACTTGAATACCTAGTCGGCTATCCTCCAGTACAGGTGTGGGGAAATCATCAAATTGGTCAGCCCACTGAGTAGTTCTTCCCTCACCAAGGTTGTCATTCAACAGTGTTTCACGTGAAACATTCGCTTGTTGAGTTAGCATTCCTCGAGCAAGTGTTAACGCATCTTCGATAGGAAAATCGAGTACTGTCAGCGTTACTGTCCAAGCAAGGTGATGTTCGGGATCGAACATTGCGTTGAATTTGGACTTAACGGAAAGCGCTCTCACTTCGTTATTAATTGGGTGACGCCAGATATCAAGCTGAAGCACTTTCTCCTTTTCATCGGATACCTGCGTATCAGCAATGCCAATATAAATCGCTTTCGACGGTTGCTTAGAACACGCTTCTACCGATAAAGCAGAGCGGTAATAGAGCATAAATGAACTCTCATGCTCAGAGTGATAACCATCAATAAGATCTGTCGTTATGCGTGTGGTCTGTTGGTCGCGAACAAGCTGAATAGATTGAGTTGGGCTCACACCCAACTCAATGTCTTCGATGCTAAAACCCTGTTCCTTCGCCAACAACAAACATTGTTGAACTAATCCTGTTAGATCAATCAATGATGACGGAATAAGGATTTTGCTCATTAGTCACTTACCTCGGCATGTGCTGCTGGGTGGTATAATTCAGAACCTGTATCTCTAAATTCTTGCGATTTCTGACGCATCCCCTCAAGAGGATCATCCAGCATTTTGATGGAGATAGCTTGGTCCGCAGCAACTTGCTCAGTATCTTTCGCGTATTCTCGTACCTCTTGCGAAATCTTCATCGAGCAGAACTTTGGTCCGCACATCGAACAGAAGTGAGCAACTTTTCCAGACTCTTGAGGCAAGGTTTCATCATGGAAAGCGCGTGCGGTATCTGGGTCGAGCGACAAGTTAAATTGGTCTTCCCAACGGAACTCGAAGCGAGCTTTAGAAAGCGCGTTATCACGAACTTGTGCACCAGGGTGTCCCTTCGCTAAATCAGCGGCGTGCGCAGCAAGCTTGTAAGTGATCATGCCTACTTTCACGTCTTCTTTGTTTGGTAAACCGAGGTGCTCTTTCGGAGTTACGTAGCAAAGCATTGCACAGCCATACCAACCAATCATGGCAGCGCCGATGCCTGACGTAATATGATCGTAACCAGGAGCGACGTCTGTCGTCAGCGGACCAAGGGTGTAGAAAGGAGCCTCATGACAGTGCTCTAACTGCTCTTCCATGTTCTCTTTGATCATATGCATTGGAACATGACCAGGGCCTTCGATAATAACCTGTACGTCGTATTCCCACGCTATCTTGGTTAACTCACCAAGGGTGCGAAGCTCTGCAAATTGCGCTTCATCGTTAGCATCGGCAACCGAGCCAGGACGCAGACCATCACCGAGAGAAAGTGCCACATCATACTTAGCACAGATTTCGCAGATCTCTCGGAAGTGGGTATATAAGAAGCTTTCTTGGTGATGCGCTAAACACCATTTCGCGATGATAGAACCACCACGAGAGACGATGCCAGTAACGCGTTTTGCTGTCATCGGTACATAGCGCAGTAGTAAACCGGCATGGATGGTGAAGTAATCAACGCCCTGCTCTGCTTGCTCGATCAGAGTATCGCGCATCACTTCCCAGTTAAGGTTTTCCGCCACACCATTCACTTTCTCAAGCGCTTGATACATTGGTACGGTACCGATCGGAACTGGACTGTTACGTAGAATCCACTCGCGAGTTTCGTGAATATTACGTCCAGTAGAGAGATCCATAACGGTATCTCCACCCCAGCGCGTTGCCCATACTAACTTCTCTACTTCTTCTTCAATCGAAGAAGTGACCGATGAGTTACCGATGTTGGCGTTCACTTTGACCAAAAAGTTACGTCCAATGATCATTGGTTCGGATTCTGGGTGGTTGATATTGGAAGGGATAATCGCGCGACCTTCGGCGACTTCTTTACGCACAAACTCGGCGGTAATGTCTTTTGGAAGATTCGCTCCGAAGCTTTGACCCGGATGCTGTTGATTCAGCACTTCATCACGGTATTGAGCGCGCCCCATATTTTCACGTAGGGCGATGTATTCCATTTCTGGGGTGATAATACCCTTGCGAGCGTAGTGCAATTGAGTCACGCACTGCCCAACTTTAGCACGTCGAATACGTGGTAGATTGCCGTAACGAAGATCGTCTAGCGTTTCATCTTCTAAGCGTTCTTTGGTGTATACCGAACTTACTTCATCAAGTAGCTCAGTATCGGCACGCTCTTCAATCCACCTTTCTCTCAGCTTAGGTAAGCCGTTGTAGAGGTCTATGGCGTGTTCTGGGTCTGTATATACACCCGAGGTATCGTAAACGCGTACTGGCTCATTAGGCTCGAAAATAGGCGCTTCTTTTGTGCCTCCAATAAGGCTATCAGCGAGTGATATTTCACGCATTGGCACACGAATATCAGGACGTGAACCCTCTACGTAGACTTTGCTTGAATTTGGGTACGGTTGTACCGAGAGTGTATCAATGAACTGTTTTGCTTCCAGTCTCGCTTGCTTGCGACTCGACATAGCATTTTTCCTTGCTTTGTTATGCTTAGATAAAAAGTATTGGGATAAAAATGCTTGGCGGATAGATGCGACAAGAGGAATCGAATTAAGGACAGATTGAGCGAGTGCTCTTCGTCTATAACAACATTCGACTATTTGATAGGTCAACCAGATAGAACTCTGGTGTAGATATCTTCTCTTGTTCCCTTCGCAGATTCTAATCTGATCAGGTTCAACGGATCCCGAATTAACGGTCTCAGCCTTATGGCACTCCGACAAGTGAAATCAGTATATAAAAACGGCTTGGTTAAACCAAGCCGACCTGATTAAGATTTGAGTGTTTTTGCTAGCTACGCATCAATAATTGGAAACCAATCCACGCAGCCGAAATGCTTAACACGACATTCAGCAATACATTCAATCCCATCTTAAAGAAGGCACCCTGCTGCATAAGCAACACGTTATCCATCGAGAAGGTAGAGAATGTAGTTAATGCGCCCAAAAAGCCAAGCCCGATAATTTGACGCCATGGGTCAGTGACCATTAACTCAGTTTCAAACGCAGCAATTAGTAGACCCATAATAAATGAGCCAACAACGTTAACCGTTAATGTACCGTATGGAAAACCACGACCAAGTAGCATCACACAAAGTTCAGAAATTAAGTAACGAGAACATGCACCAAATGCCCCACCCAATGCAATAAAACCCAAAACGGATAGTTGCCCCATAATTCCCCCAGAAAAGTTAATGGCGACATTGTAATCAAATTTACGGCAATAGTGATTATACAATCTTAGAATTCAGCAAAGTATACGCTTAAAACTTATCAAGATTTAAAAAGTTACAGGAGTCACTTTACTTCAATATAACCCATCAACCCCGTCTTCATGTGTTCGATCACATGACAATGGTACATCCAACGCCCTGGGTTATCTGCAACAAATGCCGCTTTCGCACTGCCATTTTTTCCAAGTAAGACCGTATCGGTATGAAACGGCTCATCGAGTTTTTTGCCATCTAATTCAAGAACGGTAAATGTATGTCCATGAAGATGAATAGGATGATGATATTGGGTGACGTTCTTAAGGTTGAAGATATAGGTTTTTCCCACCTCCAATGTTGAAAGCGGCGCAGGAATATTATCTTTACTCATTCCCTCCCAAGCTCGTTTATTCATTAGCCAAAACTTAGGTATCGCTTTGCCCGATTTATCGGCAGGAGTGACTGCCCCCTCCCATTCAAACACATAATCAATTTGCTCAGCATTTTCCAAATCAAGATCAGGCACAGGGTTAAGAGGCAATAAAGGCAGTTTCTGATTGGTCGGCAGGTCAGACTCAACAACTTCGAACTCACACAAAGGGAATGGGAAGCGCCCTTTCATTTGACGCACATAAACACGTTCTCCTGCCCTTGGAGCAATCAATCCGACATCTAACCTCATTCCCGGACCAATTTTGTGTTGAGTGAGCTTATAAGGCGTTTTAACAGGATTCCCATCAATAGCAATAACCCAAGCCTCTGCTCCTTCTATAGCGATCGGGTAAGTAATGGTGTTATCGACATTAGCAATTCTTAATCGTGTGGTAGCATTCTGCTTCAACGCATAAACAGGTTCATGAACACCATTAACACTACCCCACTCTCCTGGCGTTCCCATGCGTGCACTCAAGCGCGGCACCATTAGATTCTTCCACTGACCTTGTTTGTCTAAATGCCAATGCTTGAGAACGACTTCATGCTCTTCATTAAACTGAACAGGCTCAGCCTCTTCAACGATAATTAGACCAACTAACCCCATACCAAGCTGCTTAACGCTATTCATATGTGGGTGATACCAAAACGTACCCGCATCTGGCGGTGTAAATTCATAAACGAATGTTTCACCCGGCATGATTGGCGGCTGGCTCAAGAAAGGGACACCATCCATTTCAATAGGGATTCGCAAGCCATGCCAGTGGATTGTAGTTGGCTCTGAAAGCTTGTTGGTAAATCGGATAATAACTTTCTCGCCTTGGCGACAACGAATCGTAGGAGCTGGAATCGATCCATTAAACGCGAGTACATCCGTATTAAACCCTGGTACTAATTCAGCAATAGAAGGCTCTGCAGTGATGTCGTATATATGCTGACCTTGTTTGTTAGTACTCTTAGATAGAGAACATGCAGGCAGAAAGGTAAGCGCAGAGATCGCTAAGGAAGATTGAAGAAAGCGTCGACGAGATATATCCATGTATTTAGTCACTCATTATTCCAATTGATGTGAGTGTAACTAAATATTAATAATGATTCTCACTTATCTTTTAAAGATGTGCACTTATGATGCTTAGGGTCAGAGATTGTAAGTGAAGATCCATATATTGTGGGCACTAAAAAGGTAGTAAGCACCTACATACATATAGTAAGTAAAAGAGATCGGTTTAAGAAGGAAGGAGCTTAATGGTAAATAAGGCTAGAGCAAGTAGGAAATTGAAGGCTCTAAAAACGACGAAAGCCTTGCTATTTCTAGCAAGGCTTTCTAAATAAGTGGTAGAGCGGCTGGGCTTGCACGCAAGCGGGACTCGTTGGTCGTAGACCAAAATAATAGCGCAAACGAAAAAGCCCTAGCATTTCTGCTAGGGCTTTGTCTGAATAAGTGGCGGAGCGGACGGGACTCGAACCCGCGACCCCCGGCGTGACAGGCCGGTATTCTAACCAACTGAACTACCGCTCCGCACTGGTTAGACCTAAAGTCTAAATTTAAAGCCTGGCGATGTCCTACTCTCACATGGGGAAGCCCCACACTACCATCGGCGCTAATTCGTTTCACTTCTGAGTTCGGAATGGAAGTCAGGTGGGTCCAAATCGCTATGGTCGCCAAGCAAATTCTTTAATCTGGAAAACT
>NZ_JATABF010000051.1:0-34450 GCF_036533715.1 Vibrio sp. M260121
ATCCCGAATCCCGAATCCCGAATCCCGAATCCCGAATCCCGAATCCCAGCTATACAAAACGCTATTGATTAGATATCGCAGTCGGCTTTGTGTGTATTGCCGAGAGGCTCAACAGTAAAACCACGTTCTTCGAGCAGCTCAATGATGTTGTCTTTGCCGACTAAATGCAAGCTGCCGACAACAATTGTGTATTGGCCTGACTTCTTCGGTAGCATTCTGCCAGAATCTAATTTTTCAGCCCAATCTCGGTTACGGTCGTACAAGAAAGCTTGATTAAACTCATCACTTGATTGTTCACTCATCGATGCTTCTTCTAATGTGCTGCCGTCTCCGCTTTTCCAGCTGTCGATTAAGCACTGCACCAGTTTTTCACCGCCATCGTATTCCTCAATCGAAGAAAGCAGCAGCTCTTTACCACCATCTTTTTGTCCCGCGATCAAATCCAACTGAAACTGCACACTTTCCAAAGGCAGTACTGGCACTTGTTGTTTATCGGCTAGGTTAATCAAGTGCATGTCGACGCCTTGGTCGGATGCATAACCCAGTTTGTTTACCAACATTAGCTGAATGGTTAAAGCCGCAGACCATGGCGGCGCATTGAGTAACTGTGCTTCTTGTAGGCCTAAGTCATTGGCTATCTCAGCAAGATGTTTGCGCTGGGTTCTATCTAAAACATCTTTGGCCAGAAATGCAGTTTTTGGGTAGGTCACGCCTTCAGTATTTCGAACATCGGCTTCGATGATTAAGCCATCACTGTTTTTGAGGAACTGGGTGACGGCTTTTGGCAGTGGATACATGGTTTTGTCACCCACATGGACGGAGCCAATAATCATGTATTCCATATCGCCTTTCTTTGCTAGCCAATGCTGTGGCTCGGCTTGAACTGAATAAGAAGTAAAAAAGACGATCAGAGATGACATTACGGACAAGAGTCGAAACATATTTTGCTCCTCGAATTCAATATGCATCTTATCTATAACACGGTTCGGCAAAATCGTCATTTTTAAAAATATTGACGAGTTTTAACGGCGGAGAAATGAGAGCTAATTCACGAAAGCGTTTCAATTGAGTTTGTTGTTAATGGTTCACTTAATAACCAATAGTGATCAAAATCCTATAAAACCAGTCGAACCCCATCAATATTCGTGATTAAGATCGCAACAAACTCGTCAAAAAAAGTTGGTCGTTTTTAACGTTTTAGCTAAGCGATTGAAATTAATATGTTTATATTTTTCTGCTTGAAGCTGAATTTGAGCTGGATCACTTCTTAGTTCCATTAATTTTACGCTTAGAAATAACTGCTTGTATGTTGAATGCAACTGTTAAGCGCCTCGCATTTAGGTGCTCACCATTTTTGATAAATGTCGTTTTGAACCACTGACTTTTTGGGGAAAGTAAGATGTTGAAACATAGTCTGATTGCTGCTTCTGTTATCGCTACATTGGCAGGTTGCTCTTCACTACAGAACTCTGAGCAACAAGTTGTAAACTCATTGGCTGACAACCTTGATATTCAATATGAAGTGTTGACTAACCACGGCGCAAATGAAGGTCTTGCATGTCAAGACATGGGTGCTGAGTGGGCGTCTTGTAACAAAGTAAACATGACGCTAGTTAACCAAGGTGAAGCGGTTGACTCTAAAGATTGGGCTATTTACTTCCACAGCATTCGTCTGATTTTGGATGTTGAAAACGAACAGTTCAAAATCTCTCGCGTAACGGGTGACCTACACAAACTAGAACCAACAGATAAGTTTGATGGTTTTGCTGCGGGTGAAGAGGTTGTGCTTCCTCTTGTTGCTGAATACTGGCAGCTATTTGAAACTGACTTCATGCCAGGCGCGTTTGTTGCTGCACCAAATGCAGAGCCTAAGATGATCGCTTCTCTTAACACAGAATACGTTGCATCTTTCGTGACTGGCCTTGAGGGTAACAACCTAAAACGTACGCCAGATGACAACAATGTATTTGCAAACGCTGTGTCTCGTTTCGAGAAGAACGAAGACCTAGCAAAACAAGACGTATCAACCACGTTACTACCAACGCCAATGTCTGTTGAAGCAGGTAAAGGTACGGTAGATATCGCGGCGGGTATCGCGCTGCCTAAAGACGCATTCGATGCGACTCAATACGCAGCAATTCAAGATCGTGCAGAAGTGGTAGGTGTGGATGTTCGTGGTGATCTTCCTGTAAGCATCACTGTTGTTCCTGCAGACTTCACCGGTGAATTAGCAAAGTCTGGTGCTTACGAGATGAGCATCAAAGGCGACGGTATTGCGATTAAAGCGTTTGACCAAGCGGGTGCTTTCTACGCAGTACAATCTATCTTTGGCCTGGTAGATAGCCAAAATGCTGATTCTCTACCACAACTGTCTATTAAAGACGCGCCTCGTTTTGATTACCGTGGTGTGATGGTGGATGTGGCTCGTAACTTCCACTCTAAAGACGCAATTCTTGCAACGCTAGACCAAATGGCAGCGTACAAGATGAACAAACTACACCTTCACCTAACGGACGATGAAGGCTGGCGTTTAGAAATCCCGGGTCTGCCTGAGCTGACAGAAGTGGGTGCTAACCGTTGTTTCGATACACAAGAGAAAAGCTGTTTACTGCCTCAGCTTGGCTCTGGTCCAACGACAGACAACTTTGGCTCTGGCTACTTCAGCAAAGCAGACTACGTGGAAATCTTGAAATACGCGAAAGCACGTAACATTGAAGTGATTCCAGAAATCGATATGCCAGCGCACGCTCGTGCAGCGGTAGTATCAATGGAAGCGCGTTACGACCGTCTAATGGAAGAAGGTAAAGAAGCAGAAGCGAACGAATACCGCCTGATGGATCCTAAAGATACATCGAATGTAACGACGGTTCAGTTCTACAACAAGCAAAGCTTCATCAACCCATGTATGGAATCTTCAACTCGCTTTGTTGATAAAGTGATTTCAGAAGTTGCAGCAATGCACCAAGAAGCGGGCTCACCGCTAACAACATGGCACTTTGGTGGTGACGAAGCGAAGAACATTAAGCTAGGCGCTGGTTTCCAAGATGTGAACGCTGAAGACAAAGTAAGCTGGAAAGGTACGATTGACCTGTCTAAACAAGACAAGCCATTCGCACAATCTCCACAATGTCAGACGCTAATTGCAGACGGTACGGTAAGCGACTTTGCTCATCTACCAAGCCACTTCGCAGAAGAAGTGTCGAAGATTGTGGCTGAGAAAGGCATTCCAAACTTCCAAGCTTGGCAAGATGGCCTTAAGTACAGTGAAGGTGAGAAAGCGTTCGCAACAGAAAACACACGTGTTAACTTCTGGGACGTTCTTTACTGGGGTGGCACATCATCAGTGTACGAGTGGTCAAAGAAAGGTTACGACGTGATCGTTTCTAACCCAGACTACGTTTACATGGACATGCCATACGAAGTGGACCCGAAAGAGCGTGGTTACTACTGGGCAACGCGTGCAACAGATACTCGTAAGATGTTTGGCTTTGCACCAGAGAACATGCCTCAGAACGCAGAAACGTCTCTAGACCGCGATGGCAACGGCTTTACTGGTAAAGGTGAAATCGAAGCGAAACCTTTCTACGGTCTATCTGCACAGCTTTGGTCTGAGACAGTACGTAACGACGAGCAATACGAGTACATGGTATTCCCTCGCGTACTGGCAGCGGCTGAGCGTGCATGGCACCGTGCAGACTGGGAAAACGACTACAAAGTGGGTGTTGAATACTCGCAAAACTCTAACCTAGTGGACAAAGCTGCGCTAAACCAAGACTACAATCGCTTTGCGAACGTACTTGGCCAACGTGAACTGGCTAAGCTAGAGAAATCAGGCATCGACTACCGCCTACCTGTACCAGGTGCGAAAGTAGAAGATGGCAAGCTAGCAATGAACGTTCAGTTCCCTGGCGTGAAGCTTCAATACTCTCTAGACGGCAAAAACTGGCTAACTTACGCAGACAATGCTCGTCCAAATGTGAAAGGTGAAGTGTTTATTCGCTCTGTATCTGCAACAGGCGAGAAGACAAGCCGCGTGACGAGCGTGAAGTAATTCTGCTAATCATTCACTAAAATCATTGTTCCTTACTCAAAGCCCTCAACTTATGTTGGGGGCTTTGTTTATTTTTCTGTGGAAAATAAGCGTGATCAATGTCTGATTATTTTTTACTGATAATTAAGTTCGCAATTTAGAAAGAAAAGAATAGTGTGATCTTGATGCTTGTTTAATGCTTGATTTGAGAGTGTAACTAGCCTGACTTCACACTTTATTTTTTTGACGAATTTTTAGGTTTTATAGCAAGACTCTGTATTTAATAAACTTTTTTGGATTTCGAAAATGTCGATTTGAATTGGATCACTGTTTTAAACGATTTATTTTTCAATGCGAATTAAATTGCGCAGTATTGCTGTCGCCAGGGAGGCACATCCCAATGTTTGCGATGAAGGGCAAGTGATAGCCGGACAACTCATCGCATAACGTGAACAAATAAAGGCAGCAATATTATGAAAAACGTTTTTGCACTAAGTGCACTTTCTCTTGTTTTCGCATCAAGCGCTTTCGCAGGCTCATCTTACGTAACGGGTAACATCCAATTCCACGATGATGGCCGAATCCACGGTTCGGACATGACATCAACGCTAGAAGCAGGCCACACTTTCGATAACCAATTCGGCGGCTTCACGGTTTACACTGAGTTTGACGGCATTCAACTAGGTAAACTAGAAACTGAAAACGGCGGTGCAGGTAACACAACTCCAGCAATCACAGTAGGTGGTGAGCAAGCATTTAACATCACTGATCACCTATGGGTTGCAGCAGGTTACCAACACCTATTCTCTGCGGGTGAGAGCATCCAATACCGTCCTTTGGTTAAAATCGGCTACAACTTCGATAACGGTATCTCGCTAAGCAACCGTACTCGTGCACATATTGATGCGACAGACGCTGATGCTGATACAGATTACCGCATGGATAACCGCATTGGTTACGCGATGAATGAAGACGTGACCTTCAGCTACAACAACGTTTACATGATTGAAGCAGAGACTATGGACCACGAGTTGCGTGCAACATGGACTCGTAAAGGCGTACAGCCATACTTTGAGTTCCGTAGTCAAGCTCACGGTGCAGAAAACTCAGCGGGTGACAGCCTAGTGAACAACGCGTTCGTGTTCGGTGCGTCTTACGGCTTCTAATTATAAAGTTTGTCTTAACTGTCCATTAAGAAAAAGCCCAGCGGTTTGAATCGCTGGGCTTTGTTTTTATTGGTCGTTGCCTTTGTGGTAACGGTATTCGTAAACCTGACCTTTCTCGTTGTAGGCGTAAACAGCGTAGCTGTCTTTCTTATCGCCGTACTCCATGCCCGGTGAGCCCATTGGCATACCCGGTACAGTCAGGCCTTTTGCATTTCGAGGTGGGTTTTCCAAAAACGCTTTAATGTCGTCGGCAGGAATATGGCCTTCAAATACGTAGCCATCGATCTCTGCGGTGTGGCAAGAGTAAAGCTGTTCGTTCTTGATGCCCAAATCGCGTTTGATCGCATTCATGTCATCATGCAGCTTCTCTTCCACAGTAAAGCCGTTCTCTTCCATGTGTTTTGTCCATTCGCCACAGCAGCCACAGTATGGCGATTTGTGGTTGATGACATCAGCGGCTAATACGTTCGCCGATGTGACAGCAAGCATTGTAAAGGTCAATAGTTTCAACTTCATAATATCCTCGAGAAGAAGTGTCGCTTACTTAATGGTAAACAGTCGTAGTCGATTTGCATTACTGACGACCGTGATTGAAGACAGTGCCATCGCTGCGCCAGCAACGACAGGACTGAGCAAAAATCCAAACGCTGGGTAAAGTACGCCTGCGGCGATAGGGATACCCAACGAGTTATAAACAAAGGCGCCGAACAAGTTTTGTTTCATGTTCTTAAGTGTCGCGCGCGAAAGTTCAATCGCATGCACAACGGCCATTGGTGATGTATTGAGAATGGTCATTTGTGAGCTTTCGATTGCCACGTCACTGCCACTTCCCATTGCGACACCAAGATCCGCCAGCGCAAGGGCTGGCGCGTCATTGATGCCATCACCGATCATCGCCACTGTGCGGCCTTGAGATTGCAGCAGTTCAATATGTTGTGCTTTCTCGTCGGGCATCACTTGAGCGATGACTTCATCCATGCCGAGCTCTTTGCCGATCGCATTGGCAACGTGTTGGTTGTCGCCTGTGAGCATGACGGTTTTTATGCCCTGCGATTTTAATGCAGACACCGCTTGTTTGGCATCAGATTTAATCGGGTCAGCGATGGCAATTAAACCAATCAGTTCGTTGTTCAGCGCTACAGCCACTGGTGTCCATGCGTTGTTTGCACAATCTTCAATCGCTTGCTTCATTGAGCTGGTATCAATCTGCTCGGTTTGCATAAATTGCAATGAGCCAATGAGTAGCGGTTGTGCTTGGTAAGTCGCAGTAATACCACGGCCACGAATGTTCTCGAATGCGCTCAACTCAACACTCTCAGTATTGTTCTTTCTCGCGTAATCACATACGGCTTTTGCCAATGGGTGCTCCGATTGACGCTCTGCCGCGTATGCCAGAGCAAGCATGTGCTCTTGGCTGGTGGCGTGAGTAAACACTTGCTGCACACTCGGTTTACCTTGAGTAAGCGTGCCAGTTTTATCGAATACGACCGTGTCAATTTTGCTCGCCAACTGTAGTGCATCAGCGTCTTTGATCAGAATGCCGAGCTCTGCGGCTTTACCGACACCAACGGTGACCGACAATGGCGTTGCTAAGCCTAGTGCACAAGGGCAGGCGATGATCAGGACGGTAGTCGTTACCACAAGCATATAGCTGGCTTTAGGTTCTGGACCTACGGCAAACCAAACCAAAGCGGCAAGGATTGCGATGCCGACCACGACCGGCACAAACACCGATGAAATCTGGTCTGCTAATTTGGCAATGGCAGGTTTGCTGCTTTGCGCTGTGCGTACCATGCGAATGATTCGAGCCAGCATGGTGTTCGCACCGATGCCCGTTGCTTCAATGACTAATCCACCATCGGTGTTCAGGGTACCGGCAGACACTTGTGCATCTTGCGCTTTTAACACTGGTACGGGTTCACCGGTTAGCATCGATTCATCAATGTACGATTCACCCTGTATCACAACGCCATCTACTGGCACTTTCTCGCCCGGTTTGATGCGCAGTTTCATGCCTAGCGTGATTTGCTCAACTGCGATCTGTTGATCACCTTGTTCTGTAATCGCAGTCGCTTGTTGAGGTTGCAGGTTAATCAGAGCCTGCAGTGAGCGTGTTGTGTTGGCTTTGGCTTTTGCCTCTATATAGTGACCAAGAGAAATTAAGCCGATGATCATTGCGCTTGCTTCAAAATACACATGGCGTGAAGCAAGAGGGAACCAGTCTGGGAAAATCACCACAAGCATTGAATAGAACCACGCCGCACCAGTACCTAGCGCTACTAAGGTGTCCATGGTGGCGCGTTTGTGAGTGGCTGCTAACCATGCGTTAGTAAAGAAGTGCTTACCCGCGGTTGCAAGCAGTAAGAGACACAGAATACCAATCGCGCCCCAAGCTAGCTGGTCGTTCGTATTGCGAATCACCATGTTGCCGCCAAACACTCCCCACAACATCAGTGGCGCACCGACAACTAAACCAGCAATGGCATCTAGCTTGAAGCGTTTTTGTTGGGCAAGTTGTTGAGCCGCTTGTTTTTCTTGTTGGGTTGCTGCGTCTTGCAAGATCTCTGCTTGGTAACCGGCCTGTTTTACGGATTCAACGATCGCTTGGTGCAGGGCTTCTGTATCTTGAGTGGCGAACACTAATGCACTTTGCTCAGCAAGGTTTACTTGTGCTTTCTCAATGCCTTCTACGTTAGTAAGTGCTTTCTCTACTGAAGAGACGCAACTCGCACACGTCATGCCTTGAATCAGCATTTGCAATTGAATACTCGCTGGTGGCACCTGTGCATCTTTAATATTGTTTTGCTTTTCTGCCTGTTCAATCTC
Organism: Vibrio sp. M260121; assembly: GCF_036533715.1. NCBI lineage: Bacteria > Pseudomonadati > Pseudomonadota > Gammaproteobacteria > Vibrionales > Vibrionaceae > Vibrio > Vibrio sp. M260121. The sequence goes on from NZ_JATABF010000051.1 coordinate 8,023, forward strand.
TGGTGAGCTTTCTTCTTCTACTTCAATAGAATCAAGGCTAGCGGTATAGCCAAGAGTTGCCACAAGATCGATCACTTGCTGCTCTGAGAGTAGGGTCGTGATATCGAGTTGGGTTGTCGACGCTTGAAACGCAATGACGTCTTGATTCGCTTCTAATAAAGAAGAGAGTTTCTTCACGCAGCCGCCGCAGCTTAATCCAGCTAGATGGAACTGAAATTGATGACCAGCGAGATAACCCAGCGACTCGATCGATTCAACAATAGAAGAAAGAGGGGACTCGGTTTTCACCTCAACCATGGTCGGGGACAAATTGATGATCTCAACACTGTGATTGGCATGTAAAGCTTTCTCAACTTTTCTCGCACAGCCCATGCAGTTGAGCCCTGACATAGGTACAACGAACTGATACATAATTTGTCCTCAATAATAGTAATGAGCAGAGCATAAACCTTCCTGCAAGGGGAAGGTCAAGTTTTTCGACGCGAAACAAATTCGTCAAAATCGACGTTATTGCACAGCCTTTGTGCAGGGATTGTTGCGAGTTATCTCAAAGTTTTTTCTCTCTGAATATAAAGTTCCGTTAAAACGCCTAAAAGTTGAGTGAGGGCGCTCACGATTTTTGAGCTTTTTATATAAAAACAGAGAGAGATTGAGTGGTTTTGACGTTTTTATATTTTTATTTGTCACTATAAGTTGTTGTTAATTATTGGTTTATATTGCTTTTGATCTTCTGATTTTGAACTTGCTCAGATTGCGGTTTGGAAAGTTTTTTACTGCGAAAAAAGTTTGTCATATTTGCCCCGTCCACACATTGTTTCAAGTTCCTGCAATGTCCTAGTTAGCGAATTTGAAAATGGAAAAAACTAAAAATATAGGGGTTAAAAATGTCTTACCTAAAGAAAAGCCTACTTGCTACTGCAATCACAGGCATGATGTTCAGTGGTTCAGCTTTTGCTGATGGTGCAAACAGTGATGCAGCGAAAGAGTACCTAACTAAAGACTCTTTCTCTTACGAAGTTTACGGCATTATCGCGATGCAGGCCGCGTACCGCGATTACGATTCTGGTAGCAAAGCAACTGACGACGATTTGGGCGGCATGCAGCTAAACAACGAATCACGTATCGGCTTCCGTGGTAAAAAGCAATTCGCTAACTTTGAACCAACGTTCATTTGGCAAATCGAAGGTGGCTACGTAGACCCAAGCTTCGGTGGTGAAGGTGCAGGTCTTGGTGAGCGTGACACATTCGTAGGTTTTGAAAGTGCGTCTTGGGGTCAAGTTCGTCTAGGTCGTGTTCTTACTCCAATGTACGAGTTGGTTGACTGGCCAGCATCTAACCCAGGTCTAGGCGATGTTTACGACTGGGGTGGTGCGATCGGTGGTGCTAAGTACCAAGACCGTCAATCAAACACAATCCGTTGGGACTCTCCAATGTTTGCTGACAAATTCTCTCTAGATATCGCAGCGGGTGCAGGTGACAAAGCTGGTCTAGGTGAAGGCGACGATTACTGGGGCGGCATCGCGGCTCACTACAAGTTAGGTCCACTACAATTGGATGCTGCGTACGAAGGTAACCGCAACATCGAAGGTGAAGGTCAAACTTGGGAAAACAACACGTACCTAGTAGGTGTTCAAGGTTGGTTTGAAAACGGTATCTCTTTCTTCGCTCAATACAAATACATGGAAGCTGACGCAAGCAACGGTGTAAACGAGAAGCAAGATGCGATGTCTGCAGGTCTGATGTACACAACAGGTGACTGGCAGTACAAACTGGGTTACGCAGCAAACTTTGACCTAGAACGTGACGGTAAGACAATCGACAACACAGCAGATGATGTACTATCTGCACAGATCATGTACTTCGTAGACCCATCTGCAGTACTTTACGCTCGTGCACGTACTCTAGACTTCGGTGACGGTGCGTCTCAACTAGACGATAACACTAAAGCACGTTGGAAGTCAGCTGACTACGACGAGTTCTCTGTAGGTGTTGAATACTACTTCTAATATAGAAGCAGCTAAAAGGGCGGAAACGCCCTTTTTGTCTTGATACTTATTCACATAAGCCATTGGAATGACCGGCCTGTTAGTTTCAGTGGCTTATCTAAATTGGTATAAGACGAGAAAACCATGATGAAAAAAACAACCACACTATTAGGACTTTGCGCAATCCTTTCTGCGCCTGCATTTGCTGCTCAACTTACTCTGCAAGCGGAATTGGTTCCTCGCGTTCTCAACAGTGAGTTCGTCTACCCTGAGTGGATCTCTGACAACAACAGCATCAAAGTTGAAGATGGTGCAAACCAACTTGCTGTGAATGTTGGTCAAATTGTATTTGAAGATGGCAAGCGTCGTAAGTTTGATTCACAGCCGCTTTTACTTGAGTTCGATGCACCGAAAGATGCAGAGCTTACGCTGACATACAATAAGTTCCGCACGATTGAAGAAGCCAAAGCATTTGAAATGGATCCGAAACTGACGCTGAAAGACGCAAGCGGCAAAGATGTTGAGTTTTCTATGGTTCAACTTCGCAAAGGCGGCCTACAAGGGTTCCGCGACTATGAACGTGAAGTGGCTGATTACAACAAAGCAGTGAACAAGCAATCGACGAAAGCAAGCATCGCGGCGTCTCCGGCTGTCACTAAGACATTGAAAGAGTCATTCAGTGATCTAAGCCGTCAAGAGCAACAAGAATTCATGCAGTGGGCGATGCAGAATCTAAAATAATCGGCATTCGTAACTTTCTTTTGCGATAGCTTTTCTGTTGTTCTAAGTATTTTGTCGCTATAAATAAGAGGGCAGTACCTTAATCGGTGCTGCCCTGTTTGTATTTCTGGCGTTAAACCACACGGAAGGATTGTAGAATCGACTTACGGTGGTAAAATGTCGCCACTTTTATCCTTGATATTACAACGAGAGCCCTCTCGTTGCTCATTACCCCTAAGGAACTCTGATGACGGTTAAAACTCGTTTTGCTCCTAGCCCAACTGGCTACCTACATGTTGGTGGTGCGCGTACTGCACTTTACTCTTGGCTATACGCTAAAAACCAAGGTGGTGAATTCGTTCTACGTATCGAAGATACTGACCTTGAGCGTAACTCTCAGGAAGCGGTTGATGCGATCCTAGAAGGCATGGAATGGCTAGGTCTTGAGTGGAACGAAGGTCCTTACTTCCAAACTCAACGTTTTGATCGTTACAACGAGATGGTTGATAAGCTTCTAGAAGAAGACAAAGCATACAAATGTTACGCATCTAAAGAGCTGCTAGACGAAGTTCGTGCAGAGCAAGAAGCAAACAAAGAAATGCCTCGCTACGATGCTAACCATCCAAAGATCAAAGCGGCAAACGAAGCGGCAAAAGATGGCGATCCATGTGTTATCCGTTTCCGTAACCCGAAAGAAGGCAGCGTAGTATTTGATGACCAAATCCGTGGCCGTATCGAAATCAGCAACACACAAATGGATGATCTGATCATCCGTCGTACTGACGGTTCGCCAACTTACAACTTCTGTGTAGTGGTTGACGACTGGGATATGGGCATCACTCATGTAGTGCGCGGTGAAGACCACATCAACAACACGCCTCGTCAGATCAACATCTACGAAGCACTAGGTGCGCCAGTACCAACATTCGCACACTGTGCAATGATCCTAGGTGATGACGGTGCAAAACTGTCTAAGCGTCACGGCGCTGTATCAGTAATGCAATACCGCGATATGGGTTACCTACCTGCAGCACTAAACAACTACCTAGTGCGTCTTGGTTGGTCTCATGGTGACCAAGAGATCTTCACTCAAGAAGAAATGATCAACCTATTTAGCCTAAACGCAGTATCTAAGTCAGCGTCAGCATTCAACACTGACAAACTGCAATGGTTGAACAACCACTACATCAAGAACTCAGATCCAGCGTACGTTGCACAGCACCTACAATGGCACCTTGATCAACAAAAACTAGACGTAACAAACGGCCCAGCTATCACTGAAGTGATCAAGCTAGTGGGTGAGCGTTGCAACACGCTAGTTGAGCTAGCTGAGCAAATCCGTTACTTCTACGAAGACTTCGCTGAGTTTGAAGCGGGCGCGGCGAAGAAACACCTACGCGGCGTTGCTAAAGAGCCTCTAGAGCTTGCTCTAGCGAAAGCAGAAGCACTGACTGAGTGGACGACAGCGAACATCAAAGATGGCGTTATCGCAGCAGTATGTGAAGAGCTAGAAATCGGCATGGGTAAAATCGGTATGCCACTGCGCGTAGCAGTAACAGGTGGCGGTCAGTCTCCTTCTGTAGATGCAGTAATGGAACTGATTGGCAAAGAGCGCTGTGTTGTTCGCATCAAGATGGCGCTTGAGTTCATCGCTGAGCGTGAAGCAAACGCATAATTGCCTGAATAAATAATCAAAAGCCGCGATAAACTTCGCGGCTTTTTTGTATCTTACGCTAGGAAAACGGCCTAATTTAACCAAGGTTGGTTGTGTCTTGTGTATCTTTTATCATCAAGTTGCTCAAAAATTGATAAGTTTTACTTATCCAAATATAACCTTTGCAAATGCGTATTTGCTTGTTTCATACGAAATATCTCTCTGAATTAAAAACACAATCCATAAAGTTCCCTATTTATCGTCTCATTAATGAGAAGTTAATTTGCTTTACCTATTCTTTTTCGAAATATAACGCAAACGTTTGCGTTGTTGTCGTAGCTCGCTTTAGAGTGCTCTAGATCACATTAAGTCATGCTTTTCGATGACATTAAATTGACAGTTTTGGGATTTGTCTCGGGATTTCTTGGGGTTATAGTGCTCGCCGTCAGTGAGGGTGCGATATGCACCACTGACCAGGAGGTATACCCAAGTGACTTTTATGCAAACAGTCGGAAGTTACTTCGGTATCAAACTCAAAGGAACTGAATAAAAGAATTGAAATACAACGTCAGTCAGGCGGCGCATTTCGTTACGAACAAGAGAACTTCTTTTAGAGGAATCAATAATGAAAAAACTAGCAGCGGTAATTTCAGCTTCTTTACTTATGGCTTCAGCAGCGCACGCAGAAGTATACATGGGCGGTAAGATGGGTAAGTCTTGGATGGACGACGCTTGTGTAGCTGGTCAAGCTTGTGACAAAGATGGCTCTACTCTAGGTGCTTTTGTTGGTTACGAAATGAATGACTACTTCTCAGTAGAAGCTGGTTTCGACAACCTAGGTGACTTCGACCAAACTTCTTTCGGTGGCCACGTAGAAGCAATCACTCTTGCTCCTAAGTTCAGCCTACCAATCACAGAAGACATCGCACTTTACGGTAAAGTGGGTGGTGCTTACCTAATGATGAACGACGGTAAAGATGACTACTCTTACCTAGGTGCAGCTGGTCTTGAATTCAACGTTAGCGAAAACGTAACAGCACGTGCGGAATACCAAACAATCACTGACATCAGCAACGATTCAGTGAAAGCAATGGGCAACTCTGCAACGCTAGGTGTTGCATTCAAGTTCGGCGGCAACGATGAAGTTGTTGTAGAAGAAGAGCCAATCGTTGAAGAAGTGGTTGTAGAAGAAGTTGCTCCAGTAGTAGTAACTAAGACTTTCGAAACTCAAACAATCGGTACTGGTAGCTTCGCACTAAACAGCACTACTCTTAAGCCAGAGAGCGCTTCGAAACTAGACGACCTAGTAGCATTCCTAAACGAGTACCCACAAGCGAACGTTGACGTAATTGGTTACACAGATACTTCAGGCCCAGCGGCTTACAACCAAAAAGTTTCTGAGAAGCGTGCTGAATCTGTAGCTAACGCTCTTGTAGAAAAAGGCATCGACGCAGATCGCATTCACGCTCGTGGCGAAGGTGAAAACAACCCAATCGCTTCAAACGAGACTCGTGAAGGTCGTGAACAAAACCGTCGCGTAGAAGTTGTTGTTCCTGAGTTCGAATACCAAGTTCAGCAATAAGCTCCTATCTGACCGTTAGAAGCCTTAAGCGCTGAATGCCCCAAAGAGTTCGCTCTTTGGGGCTTTTTATATCTGAATTTAGATGTTTCAAAAAGAATCAACACTGATGCTATTTACAGTTTTGTATTTTATTACTTTAATTATCTATGAGTTTTGCTTACCCTTTTAGCTATTAATAGAATTATTAGTTAGCACTATGTCTAAGAGCAATTTAATTACAAATACTGGACACCGCTTCATTTCGAAAGGCAAGACCGCCTTTAAGATTCATATCCACACACCGGAAGATACCGTTTTGCATCGTTCCGTGGGATTCGTGCGCATTGGAGAAAAGAGAGGTCTTAAGAAGGCCATCAAACTGCGTAATGAGCTCGGGCGTGAGATGTGGGGGAAGTTTTGGCGGAGACTATTGAAAGACCCGTACTTAATGACGCGGTTGCCACACAGTGTGGAGCCTAAGATAGTCCACAAACCAAATCCGACGTTGGATGATCCAGACAACCGTGACACTTGTTATATTGCAAAGTGGCGTGAGTTTAATGACGCTGGCGAATACAAGTACAAAACGGTGGTGCGGTCTATCAACAAGTACGGCAAGCTTGCGGCTTATATGCAAACCAAAAAAGCTCTGCTCGATGCACACAAAGATAATCTCGAAATCTTGACCTTTATGGGGCGTCTCAACAGCATCGACCTCAAATAGAGATGCGGTTAGCTTTCTCTTGTTTTCCTTTCTCTGATCAAAAGACATAAAAAAGCCTTAGCTTAAATAAACGAAGCTAAGGCGATGAGTGGCGCCCCCAGTAGGATTCGAACCTACGACCTGTCCCTTAGGAGGGGACTGCGCTATCCAGCTGTGCCATGGGGGCGTAATCAAATAAGATGCGTTGCCTATGATATTCAAAAGTAGGCATATCGCAAAGCGTTATACGCGTTGCTAAAGCATCTTGTTCATTACGTCGCCAATTTGCACACTAGAGGCAAGGTTTGGCTGCTCAATAGTCAGCTCCGCTTCGTGTTCGTAAACACGAGTTACTCTTAGGGTAATATCGCTCTGAGAGACCTTATTACGTGGTAAGCCGTTTTGGTCGATGAAAGACGCTGTGTGCCACAATTGCAGCTGATCTCCCTCTTGTACGCCGTGCATGCGGCCAAGATCCATGGTTACAGTATTGCCAAATACAGCAACCACTTCTGGTAGCGTGATTTTACAAGACAGCTCCGATTCCAAATCCAACATAATGTTGCGGCTAACGCGCAGCATCATCTCACCGTAAGTTGATGCCCAGAAACGAGCACTGCGAGTATCGACTTGGCTGGTTTTAGCAAATGGCCACTTCGCCACTTCGCGGTAGTTCTTGTGGTAAACCTCGTGGCCTGTTTTTCCGTCGAAGACTTTCATCTCCATCGCAAACTGGCGGTTGATAACGTCGTCTTTAAGCAGCTTGGCATCGATCGTGGCAGTCAAGTCGGTAATGACACCGCCGATGATGTATTGCGCGCCATTGTCTTGCGCGATCATCTTAGTGCGCTCTGGGTAATTAGCACTGATGGAGTAATCGGTAGTACCAACAGACACAAAACTGCGTGAGGTTTGATCAAGCTGACGATTGACCACGTGGCTAAAGTCATCACCAACATTGTAGATTTGACCCATGACCGCTTGTTGAGGAGAAGCGACGTCGATGTTGCCGACTAAGATCGTCTTCTTGTATTGATCCACGTGGCAACCCGTTGCCGATGGATAAATATCCACTCGGATCCTCATTTCCATCTTGCCGCTGCGTTTACGCTCTGACTCGACCAGGATGTAACGTACTTCATGGTTGGTGAATTGGTACTCTTTGCGGTTTTCTTCCAGCAATGGCATCAAGTTACTGATGCTGCCAATGTCTGCGCCCGAAAAGTTGACAGCCTTGAAGAGCGCGTCTTCCAACGCATGCAGCCTTGCCGCTTCTTCAGAAGAAACGATGGTGGCAACGCCTGTCACTTCATACCAAGATGCAGCCGCACGAAATGGCGTCATCAATATAAAAGTGATTGATATTAGGCTAAAAAATAATTTTTTCATTGTTAGTAACCGTTCGGGTATAAATATTGCTTTACCAATTTCAGTGAAGTTTGGTGGGCTTTTCTTTCGTTCGACAAACAGAAGAAAAGCAAAGACTGTTCCAAGATTACGTTTTATTGAAATGAAGTCGAAAAAGAGCAGTAACACCTAAGATTATCTGGAGAATCAAACCATGAAAAGATGGCTTGTTGCCGCATCGATGATGACGCTTTTAACATCGTGCGCGTACTCACCAATTTACAATGGTAAAGAACCGTATTCTGGCAGCCAATTCATGCTGATGGACAGTCCACGTCATACGATGGACTATTTCATTGAGAGCATGACGGAAGAGCTAATGGTTTCGAACGTTGCAGTATCGTCGCGTACACCGATTGCGATTACTTCTTTTGTCGATCTGCAAAACATGGATGCAACCAACTGGCTTGGTAACTCGGTATCGGAAGGGTTTATTCACCAATTCCAGCGCCGAGGTTTTAAAGTTGTGGATTTCAAAACCACAGGTTCAATTCAAGTGACTCAGCAAGGCGATTTCGCACTGAGCCGTGATTGGCAAGACTTGGCACAAGAGCAAGAGATCCAGTACGTGCTGACAGGCACTATGCTTCGCCAAGAAGGTGGTGTGCTCGTGAATGCTCGTGTTGTGGGCATGCAGAGCCGCATTGTGGTTGCAACGGCGCAAGGTTTCTTACCTGCGGATCGTATTGGCCGTGATTTGGATACGCTGAACAGCATCCGCACCCAAGATGGCGTGCTTATTCGTTCTGACCCTACTATTCGTCAGCCATACACTGTGATTCTCCGCCCGTAGGAAACTAGCATGAAGAAGTTATTATTTATTATCGCAACATTGGTGCTGGTGGGATGTCAGCCTCTACAACAGATGCGCCAAGATGAGATTTTGTTGGCTGTGGGTTATGCAAGCGTAAGTGAGCAAACTGGCCGTACTGTCGAAGAGAAACGTGTTCGTGCAATGCGTGCGTCTAAGATTGATGCCTATCGTGAACTTGCTGAGCAAGTGTATGGTATGCGAGTGAGTGGGCGTGCAGAGCTTGCTGATCAACGTCTAGGCATTGAAAGCACGTCGGGCGCGGTCGATGGCGTTATTCGAGGTGCAGAAGTCGTGCGCAGTTACTTAGTAGAAGATAGTTATGTGACAGAGTTGCGTTTGGATATCCGTAAGATGGATAAACTGCGTGACTACGGTGAAGTACAACAGGTGCCTGAGAAGCGTCAGCAGACCTTGTTCTAATACAACTTCACAAACAGATAATCTATTTGAGCGACGGGTTGGCAACAATCGGTCGCTTTTTTATACGTGTGAGTTTTATTCGTATTAGCTTTGTACGCGAGAGTTTTATGCGCGTTAGGTTTTATGAACGTTAGGTTTGGGTTACGTTTTGGCTGTGTTTTGGGGAAGAGAGTCACTAGCTAAAAGACAACTTCGATAGGGCAGTTGTGGGGTGAGCTCAAAGAGCTAAGCTTTAATGTTAGTGCCTAGAGTCGAAATGGTGTGCGTTTTGCCGCCGGCATTGTAGGTCATGCCGACCTTACCGTGGGTACGCTGAAGCATGTTGTTAAGTTTATTGAAACTGGATTGAGCACGATTGAGCGATTCACCGTTCATTTGGTTTACTTGCTGACAATCGAGAATGATAGATTGGATCTGTGCGACAACCTGACTTAGGTTTGCATCTTCGGTAAGTTGATTGACGTGCGGGTGAGAGGCGATTCGCTGGTCAGTTGTTCTTAATTGACCAATGAGTGTCATCTTTTCTTTGGCAAGTTTCTCGATCTCAGTAGACACACGTGCGCTGATCGCCTGTGTTTCTTGACGTAACACACCAGAAAGTGCTTTTGCATTTTCTAGCTGGAAGTTAACAAGATCGACTAATGCTGCCATGAATTCTTACCTTGGGCCTAAGTCAGTTAGCTTTTGCCTTGCAATTCGTTTTCAAACTTGATCATGTTGTCCGCCAGTTTCTCTGGGTCAACTTTGTATGAACCGTTTGCAATTGCTTCTTTGATTGCCGCCACTTTTGCGCTGTCATAAGCCGGAGAAGCTGCCATATCCTTCTGGAGTTTGCTGACTGCTTTGCCTTGTTGGCTTAGTGATACCGCGTCTTGTTGTGCTGGCGCTTTTTTCGATTCCGTTGTGCTGGTTGCACTAGAATCCGTTCGTGCAGGTGCGCGACTTGTCGTCGTCATCATCTGACCTGAACGTATATTATCTATACCTGCCATGTTTCAACCTTAAACTCGTATCGTAATACTGGTATCCAGACTATCGACCAAGGGCAAAATAACTTTAGTGATTTTTTGCATTTTTATTGATCGATTTGCCGTACACCAACCAACCCTAGAAGGTGATGGTGATTTCCGCAATGCCTGTCACAATTCCTTCTATTATACGTTGGGACTTATCATTTTTCACTCTTACTTGATCTCCAGCGGATCCATCCTGTAATGCCGTGCCCTGCGTGGTGATCGTCATACCCGATTTTACGGCTTTGATCGTGACTTTCTCATTGCGGCATACCACGCAGACATCATTGCGTTCTACAACATCGCCAAGACGAACGTTACGTTTTAGCTTTGAACCGATCACTTGGTCCATATTGCTAAAACCATCTTTACGAAAACGTTGTAATTCGATCATTGAAGTTGTCACATCAGAAGCACTGATGATCTCACCACGGCCGAGTTGACGCGTTGAAACGATCATCGGAACCGATGCTGAGATCCTCACAGGAACATAAACCTTCCAGTCATCGACGGGGCATTCAACCAATACGTTGATGTTACTGCGTGTGCTACTGGTTGAAGATGCAGATGTATCAAGGGGTTCTGGGCAATCGGTGGCTTTGATACGTGGATCAATATTTGCCGCATTGACGGACAAATTTCCTCCCGCTGGTTGCTCTACCGTGCTAAGAATGTGCTGCTCGGCGGCGGTTCGGATTTGCTCGATCTGACTTTCCGTTGCTGAATGAACAAAAAAGCTAAACATACTGAGCAAAATGCCGATAGACTTAGCGTACTTTGTAAATAACGCTCTACATATTGTCATAGTAAATGGTGTTGAATTCATATTATGATACGCCATACTGTTTCTCTGGTATTATGCCTGCCAGTCGTAGAGTATCATTTAAAAACAAAAAGTTTGAGATGGAGATGAGCATATGACGGGGATTCTTGACTCGGTGAATCAGCGTACGCAACTCGTCGGCCAAAACCGATTGGAACTACTCACTTTTCGGTTGATGGGACGACAGCGCTACGGCATTAACGTATTCAAAGTAAAAGAAGTACTACAGTGCCCTAAGCTGACTTCAATGCCAAACCTACACCCGCTAGTGAAAGGTGTCGCTCATATCCGTGGCCATACCGTGTCAGTGATTGACTTAAGTTTGGCAATTGGTGGCCGTCCAACGACAGATATCGATAAATGTTTTGTTGTGATTGCTGAATTCAACCGTACTATCCAAGCGTTTTTGGTGTCTTCGGTTGAGCGCATTATTAACATGCACTGGGAAGCGATTTTGCCGCCGCCTGATGGTGCTGGTAAAGCGCACTACCTAACAGCGGTAACAAACATCGACAACGAGCTAGTAGAAATTCTGGACGTTGAGAAAATCTTGGCAGAGATTGCACCAGTAGACGAAACCATGGATTCAAGCATCGGCGAAGAGATCGCAGTTGCTGAACAAGAGAAGCCAATCGTGCGCCGCGTATTGATCGCGGATGACTCGACGGTCGCGCGTAAACAGGTTGAGCGTGCAATTACTTCAATCGGTTTTGAAGTTGTCTCTGTGAAAGATGGTAAAGAAGCGTACAATAAGCTGCTTGAAATGGCACAAGAAGGTAGCATCTACGATCAGATCTCTTTGGTCATTTCAGATATCGAAATGCCAGAGATGGATGGCTACACACTAACGGCCGAAATTCGCCGAAATGCAGATTTGAAGAACCTTTATGTTATCCTGCACTCCTCATTGAGTGGCGTCTTCAACCAAGCAATGGTTGAGCGCGTAGGTGCAAACACCTTCATTGCGAAATTTAACCCAGATGAATTGGGTAACGCGGTTAAATCTGCATTAACACAATAAAAGAGACATTAATGACTGCTATTACAATCAGTGATCAAGAGTATCGTGACTTTAGCCGTTTTCTAGAATCACAATGTGGCATCGTATTAGGTGACAGTAAACAATACCTAGTGCGCAGCCGACTGAGCCCGCTTGTGACAAAGTTCAAGCTGGCGTCGCTGTCGGATTTGCTACGTGATGTCGTGACTGGCCGCAATCGTGAACTACGCATTGCCGCTGTTGATGCGATGACGACTAACGAAACATTGTGGTTCCGAGATACTTATCCGTTCACGGTATTAGCTGACAAACTGTTACCGGAGATGGCGGCAAACAAGCGACCAATCAAAATTTGGTCGGCTGCGAGCTCTTCAGGCCAAGAACCTTACTCAATGGCAATGACGATTCTGGAAACGCAGCAGCGTAAACCGGGTTTATTGCCAAGCGTGTCGATCACCGCGACGGATATTTCAGCAAGTATGTTGGATATGTGCCGTGCGGGTGTTTACGATAATCTTGCCTTAGGTCGTGGTCTTTCGCCTGAGCGTCGTCGCACCTTCTTTGAAGATGCAGGCGATGGCCGCATGAAAGTGAAAGACAACGTAAAACGCCTAGTGAACTTCCGTCCACAAAACTTGATGGAGAGCTACGCGTTAATGGGTAAGTTCGACATCATTTTCTGTCGTAACGTACTGATTTACTTCTCACCAGAGATGAAATCGAAAGTACTGAACCAAATGGCAAACAGCCTAAACCCGGGCGGTTACCTACTGCTGGGTGCGTCAGAATCACTGACGGGTTTGACAGACAAGTTTGAGATGGTGCGCTGCAACCCAGGTATTATTTACAAGTTAAAGTAGCGACAAGCTAAAATAGCGGACTCTTTTAACCACTTCAAAAGCCTGACCTTTGTGTCAGGCTTTTCTTTTTTCTCCCACTTTTCTCGTTTCATTCTTGCTTCCTTTTTTCCCCTCTCTGCTGTAAAAGCCAGCGTCATTTTTGCCTATGGGCAGGCATCGGGTGTATATTTTTTAGTGAGCCGAGCTGATTACTTGGCTCGATATGACATTTCATCAATCACTTTGGCTTGCTTATTGCAATCCATTACCTCGATAACTGAAGCGGCAAAACGGCATGTTCTATTTTTGGCACGCTAATTGCTTTTTAGTTATTAATAACGGTCAGTTCTTAATGTAGAGGCAAACATGGCTATATCTTTTGACAACGCACTAGGCATCCACCAATACACGGTGGGCGTACGTGAGCGCAACGCGGAGGTGATTTCCACCAACATCGCGCAAGCTAACACGCCTGGCTACAAATCAAGAGGTTTAGATTTTGCTAAGGAATTGCAGGCGGCAACATCTGGGGCAAGCATTGGTCTTAGCCGCACAGATGGTCGGCACATTCCTGCCACTACGACGTTGGTCGGGGACAAACTCTATCGTCTTCCTACGCAACCAGATACGGGCGATGGCAACACGGTAGATTTGGATTTAGAGCGTAACTTGTTTATGCAAAACCAAATCAGACACCAAGCATCACTCGACTTTCTAGGCAGCAAATTCAAGAACTTAACCAAAGCAATCAAAGGGGAATAATTTAGATGAGCTTATTTAACGTTTTCAATGTGACAGGTTCCGCAATGAGCGCTGAATCCGTTCGTCTGAATACTACCTCAAGCAACTTGGCGAACGCCGACAGTGTCAGCAGCTCTGCGAAAGACACTTACAAAGCGCGTCATGCTGTATTTGGTGCTGAGTTAAGTAACGCCATGCGTGGCGGTGATACGGTGCCAGTGAAAGTGATGGGTATTGTAGAAAGCGACAAACCGCTGAATGCGGAGTACAACCCAGACCATCCCCTTGCAAACGACGAAGGCTACATCTACAAGCCTAACGTCAATGTAATGGAAGAAATGGCAAACATGATTTCGGCTTCTCGCGCATACCAAACCAATGTGCAAGTAGCGGATTCTAGTAAACAAATGCTGCTGCGTACGCTGCAGATGGGTCAATAAGGATAAGGGGGTAGCGTATGGCCGGAATTAACAACGTTGGTCAAAGCGGCTTGTCCTATATCGACCAGCTTAAAAGCCTACAAGAGAACAAGAAGACTGAAGAGAGCACAGGTAAGCAGGACCTGAAACAGGAAGACTTCCTATCTTTGCTCACCAAGCAATTGTCTCAGCAGGACCCTTTTAAGCCGGTAGGTAATGACCAGATGATTGCGCAAATGGCGTCATTTGCGACCGTAGATGGCATCGGCAAGATGAACTCTCAGTTCGAGAGTTTGAACTCGTCAATGACATCAAACCAAGCGTTACAAGCTTCCTCTTTGGTTGGTCGTGACGTATTGGTCCCAGGCGCGGCGGGTGTAAAGCAAGACAATGCAACAATGGCGGCTATGGTTAAGCTTGCACAACCTCTCGACAACTTGTTTGTTCGAGTGGAAAACGAAGCGGGCCAATTGGTGCGTACTTTTGAGGTAGGTGCGAAACCAGCCGGCGACACTCGTGTGCTTTGGGACGGTAATGATGAAAACGGAAATCCAATGCCTGCTGGCAAATACAATGTGAAAGCGTCTGGCTTGGTAGATGGGGAGTCGCAAGAGTTCCCAGTGTCTACTTACGCGAACGTGAACAGTGTATTGCTAGGTAAGGGCGACGGAAACGTATTACTCAATCTGGCAGGTTTTGAATCGCCAGTTCGACTTGCAGAAGTATTGGAAGTCGGCAAAGCGTAATTCAATAGCGCGTCAGGTTAGGAGATTTTGGAATGTCATATGTATCTTTAAGCGGTTTGTCCTCCGCTCAACTGGATTTGAACACCACCAGTAACAACATTGCGAACGCCAACACGTACGGCTTTAAAGAGTCTCGTGCGGAATTCAGCGATGTGTACTCAAACTCTTTGTTCACTAACGCAAAAACCACTCCGGGTGGCGGTGCGCAAGCGAACCAAGTGGCGCAACAGTTCCACGAAGGTTCAAGCATTTACACCAACAACCCAATGGATTTGCGTGTGTCGGGTACAGGTTTCTTCGCAGTAGCGAAAGATCGTCTTATCCCACAACAAAATGAAATGACACGTAACGGTGCGTTCCATTTGAACAAAGAAAACTACATGGTAACAGCGAACGATGAGTTCCTACTTGGTTACCAAGTAAACCCTGAGTCTGGTGAGGTATCGTCTTACGAGCCACAACCAATCAATATTCCTGCAGAATTTGGTAAGCCAAAGCAAACAGCGAACATTGAAGTGGGTGTGAACTTACCGGCTAATGGTGATTTGAAAGATCCGACTCAGTTTGATTTCTCAGATCCAGATACATACAACCGTTCGACTTCTTCAACGATTTATGACTCGATGGGTCAGTCTTACAAGCTAACGACTTACTACTTGAAAGACCAAACTCAGCCGAACACGTGGCAAACTTACTACACAGTGACAGACAAAGGCGGTGAGAAGCCATTGAACGTTGCTAACGGTGATGCAGCAACGCCAACGGGTCACGTTGGTCACACGATGAAGTTCAACAACGATGGTACGCTGGCAAGCCTAAACAACGGTCAGCCAATCACATCGGTAGCGTTGGGCGATCCTGCGACAAACACTAACCCAGTGGATTTAAACGGTGCAGATCCTGCGCAAACACTTAACTTTGGTTTAGGCTCAGCGACTCAGTTTGCTGCACCATTTGAACTGACTAAGTTCGATGAAGATGGCGCGACGACGGGTTTCCTGACTAAAGTTGACTTTGATGAAAACGGCAGCGTATTGGGTACTTACTCAAACGGTGAAAACGTAACATTGGGTCGTGTGGCGCTAGTACGTGTTCCAAACGAGCAAGGTCTGGATAAGAAAGGCGGCACTCAATGGGATTCAACTCAGTTCTCTGGTGACAAGATCTGGGGTGAATCAAACAAAGGCTCTTTCGGTACTATCAACAACGGTATGCTAGAGCAATCAAACATTGATATGACTCAGGAGCTGGTGGATCTGATCTCTGCTCAGCGTAACTTCCAAGCGAACTCACGTGCGCTAGAAGTACACAACCAGCTACAACAAAATATCCTTCAGATTCGTTAGAGCGCTCGTTAGATAGCTCTATCATCTGCTTAATCAAACGCTGCGTGCACTTGCCGTATCGTTTGATGACATCATGACATTCATCTGGTGCTCAACCTGAAAATACCTCAGTTCAGGTTGGGCATGCTTTGATCTCTGGTTTGCCGCTGTTGCCGCTAGGCGGATCAAAACATTGCCTCTCTCTTGGCTTATTCATCCTGAATTGCCATCTGAAAACCCTCATTTCATATTCAAGCTTTTGATTAATAACATTATTTTAATGTTGGCATAACTATTGCTTCTACTCCCTTGTACAGAGAACTTTTGGAGTAATTTATGGATCGCGCACTGTTTCTCGCAATGAGCGGCGCCAAGCAAAATATGCAGGCCCTGCAATTGCGTGCCAACAACCTGGCAAACGTGAGTACAACTGGCTTCCGTGCTGATTTAGCACAAGCTCGCTCTATGCAAGCTTATGGTGAAGGTTTGCCTTCACGTGTATTCAGCATGACGGAACGTCCAGGACACAACTTTGCGCAAGGCAGTGTGATCACAACTGGTCGTGACCTCGATATTACGGTAGAAGGCAACGGCTGGATTTCTGTTATGGACCAAACTGGCAAAGAAGGTTTGACGCGTAATGGTAACCTAAAAGTGGATCAAAACGGCTTGTTAACGAATGCAAGCGGTCATGTGGTGTTGGGCGAAAACGATGCGCCAATCACCTTGCCAATCCCAGTCTCCAAAATCGAAATCGGTCGTGACGGCACCATCTCTGTACTGCCTCAAGGTGCGCCGGCTGAAGAATTAGAAGTGGTTGATCGTATCAAGCTTGTACGCACAGACGATCAAAACTTGTTTAAAGATACCAATGGCTTATTCCGCCATAAAACTCCAAATCAGCCTTACGAAGCTGACGGCTCTATCAGCATCCAAACAGGTGCTATTGAAGGTAGTAACGTGAATGCCGTAGGTGAAATGACCGCTCTGATTGACCTTCAACGTCAGTTTGAAATGCAGGTCAAAATGATGAGCACCGCTGAAGAGATGGACAAGTCTTCAGATTCATTGCTTCGTATGAGTTAACAGAGTTAGAGGTTCACAATGCATCCAGCACTATGGGTAAGTAAAACAGGTCTAGACGCCCAACAGACCAACATCGCAACGATTTCGAACAACTTGGCGAACGCCTCAACCGTAGGTTACAAAAAGAGCCGAGCGGTATTTGAAGATTTGTTCTATCAAAACATCAACCAACCTGGCGGCCAATCTTCTCAGAACACGGAACTGCCAAGTGGTTTGATGCTGGGTGCCGGTTCTAAAGTGGTTGCGACGCAAAAAGTGCACACGCACGGTAACGCGCAAACCACCACTAACGCACTCGATATGATGGTGGAAGGCGATGGCTTCTTCCAAGTAACTTTGCCAGACGGCAACATCGGTTACACCCGTAATGGTCAGTTCACGTTGGATGGTGAAGGTACGCTAGTGACTTCTGGCTCTGGTTACCCAGTAGAGCCAGAGATTGTGATTCCTGAAGACGCAATTTCTATCACGGTTGGTACAGACGGTGAAGTCTCTGTGCGTATTCGTGGTGAGCAAAACAACGTTGTGGTTGGTCAGCTAACCATTACTGATTTTGTAAACCCTGGTGGTCTTGAGCCAATCGGTCAGAACCTTTACCTACCAACTGGCGCAAGCGGTGACCCACAAGAAGGTGTCCCTGGTCTTGATGGTTTAGGCGAAATTCGTCAATCCATGCTTGAAGCATCAAACGTGAACGTGACTGAAGAGTTGGTCAACATGATCGAAGCGCAGCGTGTGTATGAAATGAACTCAAAAGTGATCTCATCTGTCGACAAGATGATGAGCTTCGTTAACCAGCAGCTTTAATCGCTAGAATCGGGATTTAGGAGCCAATGATGAAACGTATTTGTCTACTTGCACTTATCGCTACGATGTCTGGCTGTACGATGCTAGAGCCTATCGAAACAGATGAAGTCAGCCAAGCGACAACGGTGGTGGATGCGGTTGAAGGCGATAAGTCGAAAGAAGAGAGCAGCGGCATCATTGATACTTTGCGCGGTAGAACTGATCCGGTGGCAGGCGATCCGGCATGGGCACCGATTCACCCTAAGCAAAAACCAGAGCACTATGCGGCAGCAACGGGCTCTTTGTTTAGCACCGAGCACATTACCGACCTATACGACGATTCTAAACCACGTGGCATCGGCGACATCATTACCGTAACACTCGACGAAACGACTCGTGCGACTAAGAGTGCCAACGCCGATCTATCAAAAACCAACGATGCGAAGATGGAACCTCTGTCTGTCGGTGGTCAAGAGTTGCAAATTGGCGGCAAATACAACTTCTCGTACGATCTGAACAACACCAACACCTTTGCCGGCGACTCTTCGGCTAAGCAAAGCAACAGCATCAGCGGTTACATCACGGTAGAAGTGATTGAGGTGCTGGCAAACGGCAACCTAGTGATCCGCGGTGAGAAGTGGATGACGCTGAACACGGGTGATGAGTACATTCGTCTAAGCGGCACAATTCGCCCTGATGACATCAATTTCGACAATACTATTGCGTCAAATCGCGTATCTAACGCAAGAATCCAATACTCTGGCACAGGCTCACCACAAGATATGCAAGAGCCTGGTTTCTTGGCACGATTCTTTAATGTAGCCCTGTAAGACGTCGAAATGACGGCAAATTGACTGCAAGAGATTGAGTAAGCATGAAAAGAATCCTATTAGCACTGTTGAGCGTTGCGCTATTTGCAACCACAGCCCAAGCAGCACGCATCAAAGACGTGGCGCAAGTGGCTGGTGTGCGTAGCAACCAACTTGTGGGTTATGGCTTGGTTTCAGGCTTACCGGGTACGGGTGAGTCAAACCCGTTTACAGAACAAAGCTTCGCGGCAATGCTGCAAAACTTCGGCATTCAAATGCCGCCGGGGACCAAACCAAAAATTAAGAACGTTGCCGCGGTTATGGTAACGGCAACATTGCCGCCATTTTCAAAACCGGGTCAGCAAGTGGACGTTACGGTCTCTTCGATCGGCAGTGCAAAAAGCTTGCGTGGTGGCACCTTGCTACAAACCTTCCTAAAAGGTCTCGATGGTCAGGTGTACGCTGTCGCGCAAGGTAACTTAGTCGTGAGCGGTTTCAGTGCAGAAGGCGCCGATGGCTCTAAAATCGTGGGCAACAACCCAACGGTTGGCCTAATTTCAAGCGGTGCAACCGTAGAGCGTGAAATTCCAAATCCATTCGGACGTGGTGACTACATCACATTCAATCTGCTTGATTCTGACTTTACTACTGCGCAACGTATGGCGGATGCGGTAAACAACTTCCTTGGTCCTCAAATGGCCAGTGCGGTTGACGCGACGTCTGTTCGTGTCCGTGCTCCACGTGATGTGAGCCAACGTGTTGCCTTCTTATCAGCAATCGAAAACCTAGAGTTTGACCCTGCGGATGGCGCGGCGAAAATCATTGTGAATTCTCGTACTGGTACGATTGTGGTCGGCAAGCATGTTCGTCTGAAACCTGCGGCAGTGACGCACGGTGGTATGACGGTAGCAATCAAAGAAAACCTTAATGTGAGCCAACCAAACGGCTTCTCTGGTGGCCAAACTGTGGTTGTGCCGGACTCTGATATCGAAGTGAATGAAGAGAAAGGCAAGATGTTCAAGTTCGAACCGGGTTTGACACTAGATGACCTAGTCCGTGCGGTGAATGAAGTCGGTGCTGCACCGTCGGATTTGATGGCAATTCTGCAAGCATTGAAACAAGCTGGTGCCATTGAAGGCCAGCTGATCATCATCTAATCGATTAGGAGAGAAACCATGGTCAACAATCCTAACGATATCGGTTTTATTCATGACATCAGTTCCCTTGATACCCTTCGTCAAAAAGCGGTGAAAGAGGGCAAAGATGGTGAGCATGAAGCATTGCAAGCGGCCGCTCGTCAGTTTGAATCGATCTTTACTTCGATGATGTTGAAGTCGATGCGCGAAGCGAACGAAGGCTTTGAGTCAAACTTAATGAACAGCCAAAACGAAAAGTTCTACCGTCAAATGCTGGACGAGCAAATGGCGAGTAACTTAAGTGCATCGGGTTCGATGGGTTTGGCTGACATGATTGTTAAGCAGTTGACAGTTGGGCAAGGCGACGACAAGGCTGAAACAGCAATGCGCGATGCAGCAAACAATGCTGTGGAATACCGTCGTGTGGATCCGAAGAAAGCACGTGAAATTGAGCAACGCTTGATTGAATCAGGTCAGCTATCACGACCGGGTTCAGAGCCATCACGTTTTGATTCGCCAGAGTCTTTTGTTAATTCGATGAAGCCATACGCAGACCGTGCAGCGAAAGCTTTGGGTGTTGAACCTTCACTGCTATTGGCCCAAGCCGCGCTGGAAACAGGGTGGGGGCAAAAAGTCGTTAAGAACGCACGTGGCAGCAGCAACAACCTGTTTAACATTAAAGCTGACCGTAGTTGGCAGGGTGATAAAGTGACAACTCAAACGCTAGAGTTCCACGATAACACGCCAGTGAAAGAGACGGCGGCATTCCGTTCTTACTCTAATTACCAAGATAGCTTTAACGATTATGTGCGTTTCTTGAATGAGAACCCGCGCTACGAGACTGCTCTTCAACAAGGTGGTGACTCTGAATCCTTCATTCGTGGAATTCACAGCGCAGGGTACGCAACTGACCCAAGCTATGCAGACAAAGTGCTGCAGGTAAAACAAAAAATCGAGAGTATGTAATTCAATCCGATTACGAATGTTTGATGTACATTTTGAGAAGGCTTGCCACGGTGCAAGCCTTTCTTTTTTCGTGCTTTCTCTTTCTTTTCTAAACTGGCACACCTTTTGCTAATTGCTAACTAGGTGATCGGTCAATACCGATTTTATTTCGTTTTTGGGGGCATGTATGGCGTCAGATTTGTTGAATGTAGGTACACAAAGTGTGCTTACCGCTCAGCGACAGTTGAATACGACTGGTCATAACATTTCTAATGCGAATACAGAGGGTTACAGCCGTCAGTCTGTTATCCAAGGCACCAACGATCCGCGTCAATTTGGTGGGTCAACTTACGGCATGGGCGTGCATGTGGAAAATGTTCGCCGCTCTTGGGATGAGTTTGCCGTTAAAGAGCTAAACCTTTCCACTACGAATTACGCCAGTAAGCTTGATAACGAGAAGAACCTCGATCTGCTCTCAAGCATGTTGTCTTCGGTGGCATCGAAAAAAATCCCAGAAAACATGAACGAATGGTTTGATGCGGTAAAAACCATGGCGGACACCCCAAATGACATGGGTGCGCGCAAGGTCGTGTTGGAAAAAGCCAAATTACTCAGCGATACCCTAAACGAATTTCATGAAACTGTGCGTCAGCAATCTGATGTGGCCAATAAATCACTGGATATGGGCATTGAACGCGTGAATCAACTTGCCGTTGAAATCCGCGATGTTCATCGATTGATGATGCGTACTCCTGGTCCTCATAACGACTTGATGGACCAACATGAAAAACTGATCAAAGAGCTTTCTGAATACACCAAGGTGACGGTAACGCCACGTAAAAATTCGGAAGGCTTTAATGTCCATATCGGTAATGGACATACCCTTGTTTCGGGAACAGAAGCCAGCCAATTGAAGATGATTGATGGCTCACCAGATGTTCATCAACGTCGCCTTGCTATGGTTGAAGGTGGTGGCATCAAAGCCATCAAATCAGACGATATTGACGGCAAAATTGGCGCGTTACTTAAGATGCGTGACGAGCACATTCCACAAGTGATGGATGAGCTTGGCCGCTTAGCGACGGCGTTTTCTAGTGAGGTAAACCACCTACAATCGCAAGGCTTGGATCACTACGGTAATGTGGGTGACCCATTGTTTACTGATGTGAACTCAGAGCGACTAGCGAAATCCCGTGTCGTTGCAGGCCCTCAATCGACGGCTGATATGGCGGTTTACATCAATGATATCAGCGCGCTAAAAGGTGGCGAGTACTCATTACGCTACGATGGCGACAGCTACGCCGTGACTAAGCCAAATGGTGAAACCGTTAAGCTTAATACTGATGCAGGTAATGCGCTTTACATCGACGGAATGCGGGTTGAAGTGCGTAATGAGCCTAAAGTCGGTGAGCATGTGTTACTTCGTCCTACCCGTAGTAGCGCAGCGCAAATGAAAGTTGAAACCACTGATCCAAAAGCCATTGCAGCGCAAAGTTATGAAGCGTCGACAACGTTTGCTCAAGGTAATGCCAAATTTGAGATTGTTGATGCGGGTGACTTACGTGAATTTGAAGTGGTTGTTTCTCCAACTGGAGACCAATTTGCGGTAACCGATACCAAAGGCAACGTAATCATGGCGCCCCAGCCATATCCACCGACCGGACCGGTTTCAGTCAGTTTACCGAGTAATCATCCCGCTTATAAAAACGGCGGGGCGACGGTATTTGAGTTAAGTGCAGGCGCATTAGCGAACGATAAATTTACCGCGAACCTAGTGCCATCTGAAGGTGACAACGGCAACTTGCGTAAGATGCAAAACATCCAAACCGACAAGAAGATGAACGGCAATGAATCGACAATTATGAGCTTGTACTTCAACTTGAACACCGATGTGGGTTTGAAAACGTCAACCGCAAGTCGACTCGCCGATGTTGCTCAGTTAGAGAGTGAGGCAGCACAAGAGCGCGTGGCGTCGATATCGGGGGTAAACCTCGATGAAGAAGCGGCCAACATGATGAAGTTCCAACAGGCGTATATGGCCTCTTCTCGTGTGATGCAGGCGGCCAATGACACCTTCAACACCATCTTACAGTTGCGATAAAGGAGGCCTTAGATGTTAACGCGAATTTCTAGCTTCCATAACTACCAGTCAGTGCAGAACGACCTGCGCCGTCAGGAAAACAAAGTTCACCATAACCAGGAGCAGCTGGCTTCTGGTAAACAGTTGACCAAGCCGAGTGATGATCCACTTGCGACGCACTATATTCAAAGCATTGGTCAACAAGAAGAGCAGTTAAAACAATACCTTGATGCCATTGTTCTGGTTCGCAACCGTCTAGAAAACCAAGAAGTGGTTGTTGCTAATGCAGAGCAGTTTGTTGATGAGTCGAAGCGTATTTCGATGGAAATGATCAATGGTGCCTTTTCTCCAGAAGACCGCGCAGCGAAAAAGCGCGAACTGGAAGAAATTGCCAACAACTTCTTAGCGTTAGTGAATACGCAAGACGAATCGGGTAACTACGTTTTTGCTGGGACGAAACCAAAAACGCAGCCTTTCTTCCGCGATTACGACGGCAGTGTGGTTTATACCGGTGACGATTATCAACGCAAGATGAAGATCGCCAGCAATATTGAGCTGGGCATCAACTATCCGGGTAATCACCTGTTTACGGAGATCCCAAATCCTTTTGGTGATTTTGAACCGCAATACGACCTGCAAGAGGGCTCTGAGCTGTTGCTTGGACAAGCGACCGATGAATCTAAAAGTGACTCAAATTACAAAGTGACTTTTGTAGATATGAGCAATGGCAAGTTTGGTTACCAACTGGAAAAAGACGGCAGCATTGTTCAAGTCGATGACTATTCGCCAATTGACGGCATCCAATATGAAGGCGTCAACATTCAGCTGAAAGGGCAAGTATCCGCAGGGGATAGCATCACGCTGGAGCCGCGCCAAACCTTCAGTGTTTTTGATGCATTCAAAGAAACCATGCAGTGGTCAGAGAGCTCAGTATCTGACGCATCGGCGACGGCAAAGCTGCATCAAATGACGGAAGAATTCCAAGCGGCATTTGTTCACATGAACAAAGTAAGAACCGATGTGGGTGCTAAGTTGAGCACGCTCGATATTCAAGAGCAAAACCACGAAGATTTTAATTTGTCTCTGGCGAAAGCGAAGAGCAATTTTGAGGACTTGGATTACTCCAAGGCAGTGATTGAGTTCAGTGAGAATTCACGCGCACTGCAAGCCTCACAGCAGGCATTTGGCAAAACCAAAGACCTGACGTTGTTTAACTATATTTAGCACGCCTATCGTCTGTGCAGTGCGTTCGGTGCTCGAAACGTTCGATTTTAATGCCTTATGTGCCAAGCCTTAAGTGCGAGAAATCAACGAAAAGCACCGAGTAATGCGAGCCAAGCGGCATGATTTGACCGAAAGCGGCAATCAAGCCAACGGTAATTTGAGCGGCAATAGAGAAACAGCAATTCGGTAACACAACAAAATATGAGTAAGACAAGGCTCGTGCCCCATATGCGCTATAACTTGTTGTTTATTTGTTCATTATTAAAAGAACAAATAGTTTGAAACAAGTTGGCACACAAATTGTATTGATGTTGTCAGAACAGACTTACTAGATCCTAAATCTTGCCATATAAGCAGATTTAGCAACGAATTTTTTACGGTCAGTGCTTATCCAAATGAGAGTAAAGCTGGCCGCTTCGCAAAAGCTTGCGAACTCAACAGGAGAGCATAATGGCTGTAACAGTTAGTACTAACGTCTCCGCGATGACCGCGCAGCGTTACTTAAACAAGGCGACCAACGAACTTAACACTTCAATGGAGCGTCTATCATCTGGTCACAAGATTAACAGTGCAAAAGACGATGCGGCAGGTCTACAGATCTCTAACCGTCTTACTGCGCAGTCTCGTGGTCTTGATGTGGCAATGCGTAACGCGAACGACGGTATCTCGATTGCCCAAACGGCAGAAGGGGCGATGAACGAAGCGACGTCAGTCATGCAACGTATGCGTGACTTGGCGATTCAATCTGCAAACGGTACTAACTCTCCAGCGGAACGCCAAGCGATCAATGAAGAATCATCTGCGTTGACGGATGAACTAAACCGTATCGCAGAAACAACATCATTTGGTGGTCGTCGTCTATTGAACGGTTCGTTCGGTGAAGCGGCATTCCAAATTGGTTCAAGCTCCGGTGAAGCGATGATCATGGCACTAACGAGCATCCGCGCGGATGACCAGCGTATGGGCGGTGTGACTTTCTTCTCTGAGAATGGCAAAGACAAAGACTGGGGCGTCGATCCAACTAAAGCGGATCTAAAAATCACCCTTCCAGGCATGGGTGAAGATGAAGACGGCAATCCAGATGACCTAGAGATCAACATCAACGCAAAAACAGGCGACGATATTGAAGAGTTGGCAACGTACATCAACGGCCAATCTGATATGATCAACGCATCGGTAAGCGAAGATGGTAAACTGCAAGTATTCGTCGCGCACCCGAACGTGCAAGGTGATATTTCAATCTCTGGTGGTCTAGCATCGGATTTAGGTCTAAGTGATGAAGCAGTGCGCACATCAGTGCAAGACATCGATATGACAACTGTACAAGGTTCTCAAAACGCGATTTCTGTACTGGATTCAGCGCTTAAGTACGTGGATTCACAACGTGCTGACCTAGGTGCAAAACAAAACCGTCTAAGCCACAGCATCAATAACTTGGCAAACATCCAAGAAAACGTTGATGCATCGAACAGCCGAATTAAAGATACGGACTTTGCGAAAGAAACAACGCAAATGACCAAAGCTCAAATTTTGCAACAAGCAGGTACTTCGATTCTTGCTCAAGCGAAACAATTGCCAAACTCTGCGATGTCACTATTGCAGTAGTTTACCTAGCCTGTATTCAATACATTCAGACGTGGATGGGAATGCAGGCTTATGGCAAGCAACGTTATAATAGAATGTGCGGCTCTCTCATCTCTCACCTGCCAATCATTTTCAATGTAAGGTTGCACCCGGTGTGCCGGTTATGTGTTCATTTCTCTTGATCTCCACATAGGCTCTGGCTACCAACCTAGCCCCAGTTCTCTCAAAGGAAAAGGGGCTTTTTCTTTTCTATCGTCCAGATAAAGTCTTCCTAAACCTCATCTAACTCACTGCTTTTTATTGGCTTTTGGTTGTTCTTTGTTCAATTTAGAACGCTCGGCTTAAGCTGCAGAAACTTGAGGCCTTTTTTCTACTTTTCTTCAATTTTTCTAGCCAAATCTCGCAAATTCACTTTTTTTGATTTTTTTCTAAAGCTTCTGAAAACCGAGTCGTTAATAGAAGTAACTTTGAGAGAACTACTTGGTTTTCCGAGACGTCGGAAACCGCTACATCGGAAAATCAATTGGAGAAATCACCATGGCAGTGAATGTAAACACAAACGTATCAGCGATGACCGCTCAGCGTTACCTAAACAACGCAAACTCAGC
>NZ_JATABF010000052.1:0-33583 GCF_036533715.1 Vibrio sp. M260121
TGCTTCTCGGTCACAGACCGAGATAACATCTAACATTTTATCCCCTAGGCGTTCAACGACACGGCGAGAAGCTTGCTCCCATTTGTAACTTTCTTTCTCCTTGTAAGGACGAGTCGCGTGTTGGTGGTTTTGCCCACGCTTAGTAATATCTCGGCTCCATCGTTGCTGCTCTATCAGACCCACAATGGTTTGGCTTTGTGGTGCAAAAAGTAAAGTCGAATGTACGTGGAGAGCTCGGGTTCTATTGCCTTGATTCGTGTGCCCGAGTTCATCTTTTATACTTCGATGCGGAAAACTGAGCGTTGTTGTATCTTCAAGCGCGAGTAATTCTTCATGCTCTTTAGCTCGAGATACGGTCGCTTGAAAGCCAGCTTCAGCGATGTCTTTTGCATCGATGTTTTCATTGCGGATAAAGCGATATGCGCCTTCCATATCGGCGGGAGAAAAAGGAAGTTTAGCCACGGAGACTCCTGGTTGATTAGCAATGGAGGTCGCTAAACTGATGAGGCGTTGTGTTCTTCGAGGGTCTTTAAGTTGTGCTTGTGCCCAAAGTTTAGCGTCTGAATATGTCATCTTAGTGTTTCAGTGAGGAATAGTAAGTGATCAGATCGCACACACGTTAAAGAGTTCAAAAAAATCCCCAAGCTACAAGCTTGGGGATTTGTGTATAAGAGACAGCCAATAAGGAGCCTTTAGAGTCATTAGCGCGATAGATTAATGCACGCTTGGTAGTAAGCTTTCTGGCATCAATGCGTTATGCAAAGCAAGCTTGAGTAGGGCATTGGCTTGCTCGATATCTGGCGCGAAGTAGCGGTCTTTATCGTAGAACGACACTTTTTCACGCAGCATTTGTTTTGCAATCTCGATACGTTCAGAAGATTTGTTTGGCGCGCGGAAATCCAACCCTTGCGCTGCTGACAAGTATTCAACCGCCAAAATACCACGCGTGTTTTCACCCATCTCTTTCAAACGACGAGCCGCAAACGTGGCCATTGAGACGTGATCTTCTTGGTTTGCAGATGTTGGCAAGCTATCGACGGAAGCAGGGTGAGCGAGCGTTTTGTTTTCACTCGCCAGCGCTGCCGAAGTAACCTGAGCGATCATAAAGCCCGAGTTTACGCCGCCATTGTCGACCAAGAATGGAGGAAGCTTAGATAGAGCACTATCAATAAGCAGTGCCATGCGACGCTCTGACAAGCTACCAATCTCTGCAATCGCAAGCGCAAGGTTATCCGCTGCCATAGCAACTGGCTCAGCATGGAAGTTACCACCAGAAATGATGTCGTCGTCTTCTGCAAACACAAGTGGGTTATCCGATACCGAGTTCGCCTCTACTTGCAGAGTGTCTGCCGCATTGCGAATTTGCTGTAAACAAGCACCCATGACTTGAGGCTGACAGCGTAGTGAGTAAGGGTCTTGAACCTTTTCACAGTTGGTATGGGATTCACCAATCTCACTGGTCGCTTCTAATAGATGTCGATACGCTAACGCCGCATCCATTTGGCTGCGATGCCCACGAACACGGTGGATACGAGGATCGAACGGACGACGGCTGCCTAGTGCTGCTTCTACCGACATCGCGCCACAAACTGTCGCAGATGAGAATAGATCCTCGGCAATGAATAAACCTTCGAGTGCAAACGCCGTTGACGCTTGAGTACCGTTAAGCAGTGCAAGGCCTTCTTTAGGTGCCAGTGTGATTGGCTCTAGACCTGCAATTTGCAGAGCTTCTAAGCCAGAAATGACTTTGCCATTATGACGTGCTTGGCCTTCGCCAAGAAGCACCGTACTCATGTGAGCAAGCGGCGCTAAGTCACCAGATGCGCCGACAGAGCCCTTTTGAGGCACGCATGGATATACTTGCGCATTCACAAGGTCAATCAGCATGTTGATGACTTTCAAGCGCAAGCCTGAGAAGCCACGCGCAAGACTGTTGATTTTCAGCACCATCATCAAGCGAACGGTTTCATCTGACATAAATTTGCCGATGCCGGCAGCATGAGAAAGCACAATACTGCGTTGTAGTGTTTCTAGATCTTCTGGTGCAATACGAGTGTTCGCGAGTAGGCCAAACCCCGTATTGATGCCATAAACGGTGCGATCTTCTGCAATCACGCGGTCGACAACTTGAGTGCTTTCCTCAATGGCCGGAATGGCTTCTGGATCGAGAGTAAGGTTGACAGGTGAGCGGCTCACCTGACGCAGTTCGTTTAAGCTAATATGTCCTGGCTTTAGCGTTAAATTGAGCATGTCTTTCATCCTTACTTCAGTTTTTTCAGTTCTTCATTGAGCATTGGTAAATCCAGTTTTTGCTCGGCTGCACATTGTTTTGCGATGTCATATCCCGCATCAGCATGACGCATAACGCCCGTCGCTGGGTCATTGTGAAGTACGCGAGCAATACGCTCAGAAGCATCATCACTGCCGTCACAGCAAATCACCATACCTGAGTGTTGAGAGAAGCCCATGCCAACGCCGCCACCATGGTGAAGTGATACCCAAGTTGCACCACCTGCGGTATTCAATAGGGCATTAAGTAGTGGCCAATCCGATACCGCATCAGATCCATCCATCATGCCTTCGGTTTCACGGTTCGGACTGGCTACCGAGCCAGAGTCTAAGTGGTCACGGCCAATAACAACCGGCGCTTTCAGTTCACCGTTTTTCACCATTTCATTAAAGGCTTGGCCAAGGCGCTCACGGTCTTTCAGACCCACCCAACAGATACGTGCAGGCAGACCTTGGAACTGAATGCGTTCACGTGCCATATCTAGCCAATTGTGTAGGTGAGGGTTATCAGGGATCAGCTCTTTAACTTTTTGGTCGGTTTTGTAGATGTCCTCTGGATCGCCAGACAACGCTGCCCAACGGAATGGCCCAATACCTTCACAGAATAAAGGACGAATGTAAGCCGGTACGAAACCTGGGAAATCAAACGCATTCTCGACGCCTTCTTCCAGCGCCATTTGACGGATGTTATTACCGTAATCCAGTGTTGCAGCGCCGCGGTTTTGCAGTTCTAGCATGGCTTGAACTTGCACAGCCATTGATTGTTTCGCCGCTTTAACTACACCAGCTTCGTCTTGTAAGCGCATTTCTGCTGCATGTGACATACTCCAACCTTGAGGCAAGTAGCCGTTCAATGGGTCGTGTGCGGAGGTTTGGTCTGTTACTACGTCTGGCGTGATGTTACGTTCCACAAGCTCAGGGAAGATGTCAGCTGCGTTACCTAGTAGACCGACTGAAATAGGCGTGTCGGATTCTTTGATCATCGCTAGCGCTTCATCTAGCGATGTGGCTTTCTTGTCGACGTAGCCTGTGCGTAGGCGATAATCGATACGTGACTCGTCACACTCAACAGCAATCATTGAGAAACCTGCCATTGTGCCAGCTAGAGGTTGAGCGCCGCCCATACCACCAAGGCCGCCTGTCAGGATCCATCGACCTTTTGCGTCGCCGTTAAAGTGCTTTTTAGCTACTGAGACAAACGTCTCGTAAGTGCCTTGAACAATGCCTTGTGAACCGATGTAAATCCAGCTACCTGCCGTCATCTGTCCATACATCATCAAGCCTTCTTTATCGAGCTCATTGAAGTGCTCCCAGTTGGCCCAATGTGGTACTAGGTTTGAGTTCGCAATTAGAACGCGTGGCGCATTTTTGTGAGTCGGGAAAACGCCCACTGGTTTGCCTGATTGGACGAGAAGAGTTTGGTCATCGTCGAGTCTTTCTAACACTTCAACAATCTTATCGAAGCATTCCCAATTTCGTGCTGCTCGACCAATACCACCGTATACAACGAGCGAGTGAGGGTGCTCGGCTACATCTGGATCAAGGTTGTTCATCAGCATACGAAGCGGGGCTTCCGTCAGCCAAGATTTGGCGCGCAGTTGTGTACCGTGTGGAGCACGAATTGTTCTGCTTGTATCAAGTCGTGGATCTTGTCCCTGGCGCTGTGTCATTTTAAGACTCCTTTAGTTTCACGTGTGTACCAAGTCTGTGCTTGGCTATTTAATCGTTATTGGGTTTGGTTATTTAGGCTTATGGTCTTTCTCTGCCATGGCATTGGCGATGTCCCAACATAGGCGGGCTGCCAATCGAGCGGTTTGGCTATCGACGTCATAAGTGGGGTTATACTCGGCAATGTCTGCCAGCATGAGCTTGTTTTTGTAATGCAAGATTCGGTCGAGAAACGGCGAAATGATGTCGTAGCTTACCCCTCTTGCTGCTGGAGCGCTTACACCCGGTGCTGTTGCCGCAGGGAATACGTCCAAATCAATCGTTAGATAGAGGTAATCGCAGTCATCGATAAAGTGCTGTAGCTGCGTTAAATGGTAACTGTGGTTCATGTAACAAAGCTGTTTGTCTTCCACATACCAAACGTTGAGTTCGTCCGCTTTCTGGAATAGGGCTTTGGTGTTGCTGCTGCGACTTACACCAATACAAGCGTAATGAAACTTCCAATCATTGCGTTGGCAGAAGTGATGAATCTGATTAAATGGTGTGCCTGAGCTCGGTTTTACATCTGCCAGCGAACTTTCAAAAGCGCGCAGGTCGAAATGTGCATCGAAGTTGATAATGCCAATCTTCGGCTGCTTGTCTGGGTGATGAGTTTTGAAGTATTCGGCCAACCCTGAAAATGACGCCCATGCGATCTCATGACCGCCGCCTAATACTACGACAGGTGAATAGGGGAGTGCTTGAGCAACCGTGGCTGCGCATTGCGATTGGCTGCTCTCTAGTAAGTCGTCTTCGCAAACGACAGTACCAAGGTCATAAAGCGGCGCATCTTGGTGCCAAGCGAGATTGGCTAGGGCACGACGGATCAAATCCGGTGACTTTTTCGCGCCGATACGGCCTTTATTTCTGGCAACACCCGCATCGGTAGCAAAACCAAGGATCGAGACGCCTTCGCTTTTGCTCGGTAACTCTTCGACAGAAATATTTTTAATCACGTGGTGAACGCGCTTACCCAGTTCTCCATCTTCTGCATCGTGGCGACCTTGCCAGTGAAATGGAGCGGTATTTGGATCTGATTGAGCCATGTTACAGTCCTCCGTGAGAGACATATTCACCATTTACTATACGACCTACTAAACGTTTTGCGCCGACTTGGTAACTAAGGTCTGCTGGGTGTTCGATATCCCAAATTGAGAAATCCGCGTCATAACCGATTTCAATCACGCCACGAGACTCCCCATAACCCAGTGCTTTTGCTGCGTTTTGAGTGACGCCACGCAGTGCTTCTTGAGGGGTTAAACGGAAAAAAGTGCAAGCCATGTTCAGCATCAAGGTTAAATCAGCAAATGGCGATGTCCCTGGGTTGATGTCTGTCGCTATCGCCATTGGCACCTTGTGCGCTCTGAGTAATTCGATAGGAGGCAGTTGGGTTTCACGTAAGAAGTAGAACGCACCAGGGAGCAAGGTTGCCACAGTCGGGGAATTGGCAAGCGCCCGCACACCAATTTCATCGAGATATTCAATATGATCGGCAGAAAGGCCATTGTATTTTGCCGTTAGCGTAGTGCCGCCTAAATCAGAAAGCTGTTCCGTATGCCCTTTGACATGCAAACCGTGTTTTTTTGCTGCATCAAAGACACGCTCGGTTTGAGCTAAGTTAAAACCTATCGATTCACAAAACACATCGACGCTGGTGGCGAGCTTTTCCTCTGCCACGAGGGGAATGATGTCGTCACAAATGTGCTGGATATAATCGTCAGCGCGGTCTTTAAATTCTGGTGGAAGTGCATGAGCGGCGAGTAGAGTTGTGGTGATTTTTACTTTGCGCTCTTGCTCTAAGGCTTTCGCTGCGCGCAGCATCTTGATTTCATCTTGCAGTGTCAGTCCGTAACCAGACTTAACTTCGATAGAGGTAACACCGCTTGCAAGCAATCCATCTAAACGTGGTAGAGCAAGCTCGATAAGTTGTTCTTCGCTTGCTTTGCGGGTTGCACGAACGGTAGAAAGAATACCGCCGCCTTGCTTGGCGATCTCTTCATAAGGCACACGGTTAAGGCGCATTTCAAACTCATTGGCACGATTTCCGGCGTATACGAGATGAGTGTGGCAATCAATCAAACCTGGTAGCAATAGCTTGCTTTGAAGGTCAATGGTCTGTTCGTAGTGGTCTGGATTCAGGATGGATTCGGTTTCTGCGCTATCTTCGCCTCTTGCTGCGGTACTGAGTGCAACAATTTTTCCTGACCGAATGCCGACGCGAGCAAGGGGAGAGGGTAGGTAGCCTTGCTCTCCTTCTTGCATAGTGACGAGGCGTGCATTTTCAATCAGCAAATCCATTCTGATACTTCCTTTTGATTTGTACTTTTAAATGTATATACAAATAAATAGGAGAAAAAAGCATCACTGGCAAGGCTAATGTTGCTGAAATGTGATCAAAACGAAGAAGTAACGCCTAGTTTATAGCAGGATCTTAGAGCTTAATTTGTACTTATTGCCCGGATGGTAAAGTAGCGCAGTACTCACCAGTTTATCTTGACTCCACGTTCGGCGGTTGAGCAGTAAACAAGGCTCGTTAGCTTGCATTTTCAAGTCTTGTTTAACGCGTCCTTCTGGCACTATCGCCTCAACAGTATGCTCTATTGCACTAAGAGGACAGTTATCAGAAAGGTACTGGTTTGGTGTCATGCAAGTAAAGTCTTGTCGTAGGTAACTTGGCGCGTACTGGCTGTTGACCCAACGCAGTTCAAGCTGGATTGGATTACCGTCTTCAAAGTGGATTATCTCGCTGTAAAACACAGTGGTACCAAGCATCACACCAAGTTTTGTCGCAATACTGTCATCGGCTTTGATAGCGATTTGTTGTAGCACTTCACTGTGGTGAGCGCGGCCCCGATTCGTGATTTCATCGGCAATGTTGCGTATGTCTAATAGGGGAGATTCAGACTTCTCAGCCGGGTCACAAACAAAGGTGCCGAGGCGAGGTCGGCGTTGCAGTTTGCCTTCATTGACTAAGTCTCGAATCGCTTTGTTAACGGTCATTCGGCTTACACCAAACTGTTCCGTCAATTCGATTTCAGTTGCGATACGATGTCCAACCATCCACTCACCCGAATCAATTTTATCGAGAATAAATCGTTTGATTTGCATATAGAGTGGTGCAGACATAAAGGTTTCCTTTTAATTGACTATACAAATAGTGCGTAATCTATAGACAAATTGCAAACAGACATACGTATTTTGTGCACTGATAAAAGGAATTAGTCCGCATTCTTGTCGTCTATTGCTTGCAGGAGTTTCATCAGTTGTGTAAACAGAGACTTATCAAAATAACGAAAACAGACAGTCACAAAGGAATCGCATGTTAAAAAAACTAAAAGCGTCACTCGGTATCGGCTCAGCAAAAGTAGATACGATTTTAGATGAGATGAGTGTGTACCAAGGCGCGACTTTGCGTGGCCACGTTCAAATTAAAGGCGGTGATGTTGAGCAACAAATCGATGCTATCACCATCAAACTGAACACGGAAATGAAAGTAGAAGCAGACGACAGCGTTAGCTACCAAACTTTCACTATTGATCAATTGAAGGCGGTTGAACCGTTTGTCATTCAGCCGAATGAAGAAAAGCAGGTGCCATTCGAGCTTAAGTTGCATGACGAAACACCTATTACCGCGGTTAGTGCGCTAAAAAATCAGTGCCATGTGTGGGTAGAGACCACACTGGACATCGGCTTTGCGATAGACCCTCGCGATCGTGACTATATTGAGGTTAAACCTTTGCCTGTTGCTGCTCGTGTGATTCAAGCGATTGAACAAGCCGGTTTTACAATGGTAAAAGCTGATGTTGAAAAAGGCTTCTTGCGTGGGAATACCTTCTCTTCTCGCTCTGGCATTTATCAAGAACTAGAGTTCCGCAATAACGGTTTCGTTTCTACTAAAGAGATTGAGCTTTCCTTTATCTTGGACGGTGGAACGATCCATTGCTTAGCGGAGATCGACCGCTCATTTAGTATGTCTGGTGATCAATACCGTTCTTTCTCGCTACCGATCGGAGCGTCTGATTCACAAGTTGCGGCGGCAATTGTCCCAACCTTGAATCTGTAATACTCCTAACTTTCCGTTTCTGGAGAGAACAAGTACCGATATCCTAACGTAAAGGCGATATCGGTACTGTTGTCCATATTTCTCGCATTCTCAATCGCCATTATCTCAATCGCTGAGTTCTCCATTAAATATCGATATCCAATCACAAACTCATTTGATGCATCGGCAAACTCGCTAGGCCCTTCTGTTGAACCTTGATACCAATGATATTCAAGGATGAAGTGGTGATTCTCCTCCAATGCATAGCGATAACCACCCGCAAATGCAGCGGTATTATGTCGATAGGGCAAATGCACCAGTGCACGATCACTGTTTCGGAAGGTCATTCCAGCCATCAAATAGAAGGCATTGGATGCATTGAATCGAAAACATTCCAGTGATGCACTTGGCTTTTAAGGTTGACCAAAAGTCATATTTAAATGATTTTGCAAATCTCTTTAAGTATAAGGCTAGAAAACCACTGGTGAGCGGGATTATTTCTATTTCGGGTGTGCTGAATTAGGTGAATCGGAACGTGATATTCGTCTTTGTGATCGAGTGAAAGAAGTAGGTCGAATTCGTTTCCGAAACCACTTAGGGCGCTTACACAGTTTGTGCCAAACATAATGGAGTTCGAGTTCTTCATCACATCCAAGAGTACTTGTGTCTGAGAGCTCCTCAACATTGGTTTTTTATCGATCATTAGATCACGGTAGATATTCATGATGGGTGCACTAAACGACTGATACTGATCCTCCTCGACAAGCATCCCGACCAATGGGTAGTCAAAAGTATCATCCAATTTATAGTCTTTTTGCTTGAAGAGAGGATGAGACTTCCGAGCAAAAAGTTGCGGCTTCAGGACGCCGATCTCTGTAGAAAAATACTTTTCGTTCGGAGAGGAGGTGTAATGGATTGAGAAGTCTAGATTCCCTTGATCAATTAAAGGGTAAGGGTTGGCTTTTGCGGGTAACTCGGTAACTCGAGCTTTTGGAGCAAGACGATTGATTTCTAATACGAGCTTTGGAAGGAGGACACTAGAAAGAAAAGCTGGTAGCGCAATTGAGAAGCTGTAATCACATTTCTCGGGAGTAAAGTCTTCGGAGAGAAAGACACCTTGTAGAAGAGGAATGATAACTTCAAGTTGCTTGCCGATATGCAGTGCCTTTTCAGTTGGGATCAAGCCGTTAGAGACACGAGTGAATAAAGGATCATCGAATGTTTCTCTTAGCCGACCTAATGCTCTGCTCACTGCCGGCTGAGAGACAAAAAGAACCTCTGCGGTACGGGTTACATTTTTTTCTTTCAGTAAAGTATCTAACGTAATCAGTAGGTTTAAGTCGATTCGTGAAAGCTGCTTGTTCATCGTCGGGCTATAAATTAATTATTCACTTTGGTAATGTCAGCATATTACTATAAGTAGTTAGATGCAAATTTAGAATAATACTAGGATCTACCTCAACAACTCGAATGAGATATTAATGAGGTTGAACATGAGATATAAACTACTTTCTACCCTAGTGTTTATTAATGCTATTTCTTCAGCGACAGCGGCAACGTTCAAAGCCGACGTACCACCTTCTATTATTACTCCGAACCATGTTGAGTCTAAGTACTTAGGCGAACTCAACTACACAGATGGTGCTCCTTCATTGGAAACACATCTTAAAGCGTCGGATTTCGTGGATACAGCAGACGCTGTACGCGTTTTTCTATCAGGAATTCCAGTCGCTTCTATTCAAGGTTTGTTACTCGGTCATGAAAGTGTGGGTATGGAGCCAAACAAAACCATCGGTATTTCCGAGGGAATGCTGAATGCGAACAGTATTTGGTTGACTGCGAATACGACTACGCCATACGTAACTTCAGAAATTGATGTGAAAGATGGCCCTGTTGTTCTTGAGGTGGGAACGCCAATACTTGGTTTGGTTGACAATGCGGCGTTTAAGTTTACATCTCGAGTTGGCGTTACACATCCACAAGATCAAGGTAAGGGCGGCAAATACTTCTTCTATCACTCATCTTATAAAGGCGATCTCCCTGAAGGTTACATCCACGTAAAAACCGATGGTTACCAGCATTGGTTGCTAGTACGTATTATCACGAAACCTTCGACGTTAGAATACGATGTGAGTCAGCTGAAAAAAACAATGAAGCTGTATCCTTATGGTGAAAAGAATCAAACAGAGTTTTTGGATATCACGGGTATCAAGTACAACACTGTGCACGCGATGAATCACGAATTCTATGATGAAATCAATGCATTAATTCAGTATGAGCCGAAGGAAATCTTTGACCCAGAATGGTTATCTTTAGCGAAACGAATTGGGATTGAAAAGGGCACGCCATTTAAGCCAGATGCTCGTATGCAAGGTATTCTTGAAGAAGCCGCTAAAATTGCCACAGCGGAAGCAAGAAGCTTCTACTTCTATCCAGATGAATCGCTCATCACTTATGAGAATAGCAACTGGTTCACGCCTTTAATTAACGGACATGAATTCCTTGATGAAAATGGTGTCATCAATGCGGATGACCGAGCAATGTTCCATTTCATGGCAACGGGTATCACTCCTGACATGGTGACCAAAACAGTTGGCAGTGGCTCTGACTATCGAGTTGGCAACCGAGATAGCGACAACCAATTATTGGATGGTTCGCAGCACTACACTGTGACACTGCCACCTAACGCTCCTGCGACTAAGTTTTGGTCATTTATGGTTTACGATAATCAAACACGCTCGATGCTAGAAACTGATCAGGCAGGCGCAGGCATTGATGGGTTGAGCGAAGGACTTCGCGAAAATGAAGATGGGTCGATTACGATTCATTTTGCTCCGGTCGCACCAAAAGGTTACGAGAAAAACTGGGTGCAAACTATCCCAGGAAAAGGCTTTAACGTGCTGTTTCGCATGTATGGCCCGACAGAAGCTTGGTTTGATGGATCTTGGAAGCCATCAGATTTTGAAAAAGTGACGCGTTAGAAGTCA
The DNA here is from genome assembly GCF_036533715.1 of Vibrio sp. M260121. Lineage (NCBI taxonomy): Bacteria > Pseudomonadati > Pseudomonadota > Gammaproteobacteria > Vibrionales > Vibrionaceae > Vibrio > Vibrio sp. M260121. Next base: position 11,026 of record NZ_JATABF010000052.1, read on the forward strand.
TCACTACCAAGTTCAGTTCCGCATCATCTCATGGATGAGGTGAGCGCCATCATCATTGTGAAAGGTACATACTATGAAATTGAAGTATTTAGCTCTAAGTATATTTGCTGTAACGACTATTACATTAGGTCAAGCGCAAGCATCGACAACGATTCAACCTTTTGATACTACCGATAATATCCTTGAACGTGCGTCTCAAATTGAAGATCTAGAATATAAAATTATGGTACAGAGAGCGACTCAAACGGCAATTTGGGCGATGCCAGCTGTGACTCAAGTTGACTTCCTTAAAGCGACACGCAGAGATCTTGGGGGAGATTATAATGATGTGGTTTACGTCAATAAGCCATTTGCATCAAACAAAGGCTTTCTAACGGCGAACGATGTTACAGCCTATGCTTGGGGAACCATTACGTCACGTAACGGCCCAATCGTTATTGAAGTTCCGGCTGCTTCGGACAAAGTCAGCTATTTTGGTTCGGTGGTCAATCAATGGGAGCAGCCTATTGTTGATGTCGGCCCTGCTGGTGCAGATAAAGGTGAAGGTGGGAAATATGTATTCTTGCCACCAAATTATACAGGGTCACCATCAAAATCAGAGTTAGAAGCCAAAGGCTACATTGTTTCTGAGACAGATACGCTGGATTACGGTTTTTCATTTCGACCACGGCTATACAATGGTGCAACCGATAAAGATGCAGGAGAATACGCAAAAGGGATCATAATTTATGAATTAAAAGCGGCTTCTAATCCACCTAAAACAGAATATCTTGATGCAACCAATGTCGATTATGACTGTTTGCCTTACTACAACAAAACTTTCTTCGAAGATGTGAACGATGTAGTACAAAACAACCCAATCCGTGAGCAAGATAAAGTAATGGTTTCGCTGCTTAAGGATCTTGGTATAGAGAAAGGCAAACCTTTCAACCCAACCGATAAGCAGTTGAAAGCAATGAGAGAAGGTTTGTTGTTAGCTTACGCCCACATGCAGAAACGCTTTGTCACCGATGGAGATACAATCTACCCCTTATGGAGAGACGAGAATGGGAAGCCACTGTCTCAATGGGCGATTTGGAACTTCGGTGATCAACCATACAAGGGATTTACCTTTGAAGAAGAGCATGAAGTACTTGTTGATGGTAGAGCAAGCTCATATTTCTATGTGACTTATCTCCCTAAAAAGTTAGGTGGGGGCACTTTCTATCTAACAGGCGTAAAAGATAGTAACGGTAAAATGTTGGATGGCGATTCGACTTATAAGTTGAACGTTCCAAAGGATACGCCAGTGAAGGATTTTTGGTCGGCAATCGTATATAGCATGGAGACCAAAAACTTTATCAAGGGTGTAGACCGAGTAGGCTTATCTTCTCGCAACCAAGATACGATGAGAGTGAATGAAGACGGTTCTTACGATATTTATTTTGGGCCTAAAGCACCAACAGGAATGGAAGAAAACTGGGTGCCAACCAATGGTGAAGACTTTTTCTTGTTGTTCCGCTTATATGGACCAAAGACAAAAGACTTTTATAAAACTTGGATGTTAGGTGATTTAGAGAAAATAGACTAATTCTTATATTAAGAGGCAGTATGACTGCCTCTTTTTTATTCTTGGATTATCTATTAATAAAAATGATATCTGATATTTAAAATTGTTATTTCTCATCTGTTTAAATATTGGATAAGTTACCTTAAATGAACTTTATTATTGTAAATAAAATGAAAAGTTATCAAGTAGTGTTCTCTCTTATTCTTGTAGGGGCATTCTCTTCCAATGTCCATTGTTCAGAAGACGTAAAAACTAAAGAACAGCAAGCTGCACAATCAGCAGTAAATCCATTAACAACCAGCTATTGGATTCCGGTTCAGTATGAGTACAGTGAAGATGTTGGGCCCAATAATGGTACGAGGCATACGACCAACATACAACCAATAGTCCCATTTGAGTTGTCTAACGATTGGAACCTAATAACTAGGACAATTATCCCTATTATCTCACAAAACAATGTCACTGGTCATGGCGAAAGTGAGTCTGGCTTAGGTGATATCAATACTACGTTCTTTTTCTCTCCTACAGAAGCTGTTGGTGGAGAATGGACACACGGCTTTGGACCTACATTTAACTTTGATACTGCAAGTAATAATAAGCTTGGATCCAACGAAACCGGTATGGGCTTATCTTATGTTGGCTTGACTGTTCAGGGGCCTTGGACTTTGGGTTTTTTGGCTAGCCATACTTATTCGATTGAGGAAGGTTTTGGTGAAACATATAGTACATCGTTCGTACAGCCGTTTGTTGATTACACAACAAATTGGGGTACGACTTTTGAGCTAACATCAGAAACAGCATATGAGTGGCAAGGTGAGCAATGGTCTGTTCCAATCACGTTAACCGCTTCCCAGTACTTTGAATTAGGGAGTATCCCTATGCTGATTGGTGGAGGGGTTAAGTATTGGGCTGAATCTGGAGTGTATGATCCAGAGGGCGTCACTTTAAACCTCAATTTGTATATTCTTCTGCCAAGAGGATAAATACAATTCAATGATTACATTTTTGGTCAGTTTAACTTGGAAAGGATGGAGTTGTGTTGTCTTACGTTAGGAGCTTTTCTATTATTTTATTAACAACAATAATAGCTGGCAATACTTTAGCTAATGAACTACCTAGCTGGAATGAAGGAAAAAATAAGGATCAAATTATAGATTTTATCGAGAGCACAATTGATAAAGATAGTAAGAATTTTGTACCAGTAAATGATCGAATAGCAGTTTTTGATAATGATGGTACTTTATGGACAGAGTATCCTATTTATAATGAGATATATTTTTTGTCATATCAACTATTACATCTTAAAGAACAAGGTGTAAATGCAAATATGCTTAATAAAGAACCATTCAGCTCTTTATTGCATGACAGAGAAGAAACACTTAAAAATTTAGGATTGCCAGTGGCATTTAAAGCGCTGTCTGAGCTTTATGCTAACCAAAGAAAATCAGAAATTAATAGGCTTGCAAAATCATTTATCCAAACTAAACATCCTGAAAGAAATTTACCATTTGCTAATTTAGCATATCAACCAATGCTCGAGTTACTCGACTATCTTAAAGAAAATGATTATAGAGTTTATATTGTTAGTGGTGGAAGTTCCCCATTTATGAGAGCTATTGTACCATCAATCTATGGCATTCCTCCTGAAAATATTATTGGTTCAAAAGTTTCTATAAATGCAACCATGTATAATGGTAAAGTTGATCTTATATATGATAACCATTTTGAAAATATCAATAATGGTATTCAAAAAGTAGTCAATATTGAACAGGTTATAGGAAAAATGCCTGTGCTTGCAGTTGGCAATTCTGATGGTGATATTGAAATGTTGACTTATACTACTTCTAACAAAGGTAGACAGTTAGCTCTAATTATTGATCATGACGACGCGGAGCGTGAAGGTTTTGGAATAGGAGGGGACAATATTTTAGAATTATCAGGTAAGAATGATGAATGGCATATCATCTCAGTGAAAAATGATTTTAAAACTTTATTCAGTGAATAAAGTGAAAGTTCATTTTGAAATCACATGATTTAAAATAATATAAAAGTTATGTTTTTACTTAATAAAATTGATAGTTATTTATTGGTGTTTGAATGATAAAAAGAGAGATATTACTAACTTTTTCATTATTGCTCCCCTCGGTGGTCATTGCGGGAGGCGGCGCGCTTGTTGAACCTAGGAGTCAACTGACATTCGATTACGACAATGTGACAGCTGACGTCGCTCAACAAGAACTTGACGAGTGCGTAGGCATTGCAGAACAAGCGAGCCAAACAGCATCGGTAGAACAAAAAGGATCTGGTGTGAAAGGTGCGGCGAAGGGAGCTGCGGCAGGTGCTCTCGTTGGCTCTATCAGTGGTAACAGTGGGTCTGATGCAGCGAAAACTGGCGCTGCTATAGGCGTAGTTGGTGGAAGGTTGTCTTCAAGACAAGATGCAAAGAATGCGGATACTCAACAGGCAGAGGCTTTCAAGGTCGTATTGCGAAATTGCATGATCGATAAAAAATACGTTGCGCTAAATTAAATTCTAGAGGGTCTATTTAGGCCCTTTTTTATGAGAGTTGTTATGACCAACGTGTCAGAAATTAATATACAAAGTATCAAAATTCTTCAGAACCTATACTCAACAAAGAACACATACAAAACTGCACATGAATTAAATATTTCACAATCTAAAGTGAGTCGAGTGCTGGCTCGATTAAGAGATGATCTAGGTGATAGGTTATTGATCCGAGTTGGCAATAATTTACATCCAACCGATTACTTTACTGCCATACAACCTGGATTGACAAAATTAGTGCAGGATATTGATTCGGTATTTTTCGTCAAAGAGTTTGACGCAAGCCGCCATCAAGGAGATATCAGACTTGCCATTAGCCGTGGGATTTTATACCGGTTTGGTGTTCAGCTATACCAGCATTTGTCTATGATTGCTCCTTTTGCCAGTTGGCATTTTGAAGAGTGGAACGATAGCACGATAGAGAGGATAGAGTGCGGAACAGTAGACATTGGTATCAACTATGAGAATGAGGCTAGCAAACATATTGTGCTTGAGAGAATCATTAGAGACGAGTTCTTTGCTTTGGCTTCCAAGCAGTTTATTAGTGAGCACAAGATAATAAAGTTAGAAGAGCTTTGGCGTTTACCGTTTATCAGCTGGAACCCGACGATTGTCCGAGAGATAAATGAGGTGAGGGACATCATCAAAGTCAAATACAAGAAAGACTTAAGAATTGTACTTACTACTGACAGTCTGGATGTTGCTGTAGAGGCATGCCTTAAGGGTAAAGGTCTGCTTATCTCTACTAAGAGACTTGTTTCTGAAGATCTCCAGCTAAACAAGCTTCAACTGCCTCCCGAAATTCACCAAGATCGTGATTTAAATCGGTATATTGCTTTCTTTACATCTTACTTAAACTCGAAAAGTGACAAGTGTAAGTTACTAAAAAAAGAGATAAGTACCGTTCTAGTTAATTCACTTTCTGACTTACCTTAAGTCAATATATTCTGTGGCTAGTCGAAACTACTAAATAATATAATTTCATTAATCATTACTTGGAGAGTAAATTAATGAAGAAAGAAATATTATTACCAACAATCTGTGCAATTATTCTTGCAAATAGTGCCTACGCTGAAAATGAAGAAAAATTTCACGATGCTGATCCTAGAAATAGTACTTGGCGAGGTGGTATTGCGGCTTCGGATTCAGGTGAAATTAAACTTGCTACCGGTGGTGGTTTCAATAATGTGTTTGGCGACGATACTCAAACGAATATGTTGTTGGAATATTATACTGATTCGGAAAACTTTAGATTCCGGGAAATTCACTTTGATAAACGCTTTGGGGGTGTTTACCTCGATATCATGCACACTGAAGACGTTAGTAACTCATATACAGCGGGTTATATGTTGCCATTGAAAAGTGGAGATGGGACGCTTTGGTTCCCTTCTGTGAACTACTCTTATGTCGATTGGGATACCAGTGGTTTAGGTGGGGCTCTTCAAAATACCTGCAAAAACTACGCAGTGGGTGAAGCAAAAGAACTATGTAATAGCCTTAAGAGCGGAGGTATTTCGGGCAAAAATGCGACAGAAGCTTTCTTGGGTGATGATATGGCGCAAATGGGGACGGTCAGTTTATATGCTGTAAAGCCATGGAGTGAAACACACTATACCGTTGTGCAATTAAATTCTGGGTCGTCTTTTGATGGTGTGGATATGAACGTATTTAATGCTATGTGGTTGCAAGGTGTTAGAACAAAGCTCGGGAAAAATGTACTAAACATTTACTTTGAATTTAAATATGACTTCATCAAAGTGGAGGGTGAAAATTATAATCCGGTCACAGAATCTGGTGATGCCAAATCTGAGGAAGCAATGGCTAGTATTGGCTTCGACTTCCGGTTCTAGCGAGATATACGCTTAGCTGATATCTGATATGTAGTTAAATGATTGGTGGTGTCATTGCTATCCCCTTAATCTTCATTTTATCAATATAAGATGAAGGTATCAGAATGACAAAAAAGTACCCATTTTGGGCTTTAATCGTAGGGGCGAGCGTGACGCCTATTACGTTTGCTAGCGGTATTTTTCTTCAAGAAGCGACCTATGCAAACTTAGGAGCTGTTGGAGCCGGTGACGGTGTATACACAGAATCCGCCACATCAATTTGGACCAATCCGGCAGTGATGTCGCACATTGATGATGAACTGACGACAATCACAGGAACGTTATTAAATCTAGAGATTAATTACTATGACGATGGTGACGGTCCAAATGGAAGATCGAGTTCCACGTTACCTGTAGCGGGTGTTTTTCATATCATTGACTTGGGGAATGATCTCAAAGCTGGCATCGCTCTGGGCTCTCTAGGCGGGGCGACGTTGGATTACGGTGAAGATTGGCAAGGAAGCTTCCAGCTTACTGACGTTGCATTGCTGACTTATCAATTCAATCCAACACTCAGCTATAAAGTGAATGACCTGTGGTCAGTGGCTGGTGGTGTCCAAGTTAACTATGCGTTTCTACAGGGCAACACTTCGAGTATCGAGCTTGATACATCAGCCAGCTGGGTATTCGGTTACAACATTGGTAGCGTCGTGCAAGCAACTGACAAACTGAGACTAGGGCTCTCGTATCGTTCAGAACTCAATCACGAATTTGAAGGTGATGTGCACACGAACCTAGCTTACGGTACGTACACCACTTCTTTACCGTCTCCGGCAATTACCGATTTAAGTGTCTCTTACCAGTTTACCCCTCAGTTTTCCTTAATGAGTTCAATCCAAAACCATCACTGGTCAGCGATGGAATCCACAGATATTGATATGAGAATTGGCGATCAATTCATCCCATATTCGATCGAACGAGACTGGGATGATGTGTGGCGCATATCTCTAGGTGGGGAATATAAGCTACATCAAGGATGGAGCTTTAAAGCGGGATACGCGTATGAATCTTCACCATTAGATAACCCCTCAAAGCAGTCACCGGACTTACCCGTTGGGGAGCAGCATCGATACTCCATTGGTGTAAGTAAACAGTTTGATGAGAGCCGATTAGATATTTACTACGAATACGCTGACTTCGGTGAAATTGATATTGACCAAGAATCTATGCGCGAACCTATCGCTCTAAATGGTCACTTTACCGGAACGGTGCACTTTGTTGGTGCTGCATATACATTCTAATTAGGAAATTGTTATGAAGAAACTGATTGGTTTATTTAAATGGTTGATTAAAGCGGTGTTTGCTTTGTCGTGTTTGATTGGCTGTTCACTCTTTTTTTCCACTTTATCGAATATACATGGCAAAGACATGCCTGCCAGTGAATTTGTTGGTGGTAACCCTAGCATCATAAAATTGCTCAATTCTGAAGTGTTCATGGGCGTCATCTTTGTTGTAACGATTTCAATTTTTTCCTACGTAGGTTATCTCTTCTGGCGACTCCATGAAGTTGCGGTGCATGAAAGTGAGCATCGTAAAAGCGCACACACGACCCTTGTTTTTGCTCTTTCTCTGTGTGGTTTATTGATCAGCAAAGTCTGGTGGGTTTTGGCCCTAATCATTGCTTTTACACGTTGGGATGTGATTGGAGATGCACTAAGTGGCGTTATTCGCAAAGGGATATCTGGTCCTAAGCTTACTTCTGAGGAATCTAAATAATGAAAGAGATCATGCTACCTTACGTTTTCATTATGTGGATCCTAGTGAAAGCAGGAGTCATAAAGTGGAACTTGCGCAATGCCTCAATGATTGTGTCTTTTGGTGCTTTTTTAGCGACGACTTTGTTCACGGTTAGTCGTTTTTGGGCACCAGTCGATTTGACAGATAGCAGCACTGTCAAAGCACCGCATGCAGTGCTAAGTCCACTTGTCGGCCAAAAAGTGAAAGAAGTTTATGTTACCCACAACCAAATGGTGAAAAAGGGCGATTTACTTTACACACTAGAATCAACCGACTCGCAAGAGCAAATTAAGGGACTTTATGCGCAATTGGAGGCATTGAAGCATCAAACAGACTCTACTAATTTCCAATTGAAAACGGATGAGAAGAACTTAGCTCGTCTAAAGAAGTTAGATGAGTACAGCAGTGAAAAAGAGCGCGACGATTTAACTAACAAAATTCAGCAAGGCTATTCTGAGCTGTCCGAGCTCAGTGCCCAAATGGCCAATGTTAAAGCTCAAATTTCGGAAAGTCAGTGGTTAAACGACTTGAACAATGTTGTCGCTCCTTTCGATGGACAAATGGGCGTCGTTAATATCGCGGAAGGAACTCGAACTGGTAATATGCACATCTACGATACAAGTAAAAAGTTCCTAGAGATGCGTGTTAGCGATCAAGCCTATCGCTACATTAAAGTTGGACAGTTTGCCGAGTTTTATGTCAACTCGCATCCAGGAGAAGTTTTTAGAGGGAAGGTTCACAGCATCACGAGTGGTACTGGAGAAGCCCAAGTCTCTGTTGTGAATGGATCCAAAAGTGTGAATCAGCATGTTGCAAAAAATATGGGGTCACATGGCCGAACGGTAATTATTGAGTTTGAAGAGCCTGAAGGTTACGCAATTCCTATCGGAGCAACTGGGGCCGGCTGGATCTCGGCCACTAAGCCACATCCGATGTTAGGTTTTATGGATATCATCGGTGGTGCAACAGTTCGTTTAAAAGCACTTAAGTCTTACCTAAATGCAATTTAACTAATAGAGCCACCAATTCTTTTGGTGGCTTTGTGATTTTTATATTAATAGTAATTTCAAAGTAAATAAGTAAATCTATATAAGATAAGTTCCTTAATAATAAATAAAAATTATTTTATTTATTATAATTTGTTCAATTTTTAAAGTGACAGTTTAGAATTGTTTTCTAAGTCGTTACTTATATTTTCAGTCCGTAAAATATAGGAATAAATAATGAAAAAATTAGTACTCTTGACCTCTTGCTTATTTAGCTTGAGTTTAGAAGCTAAAGTCGACATGGCAGATCCGACCGCTGTATACAGCAGCTTTGGCGCAGAGGTAAACAGCGAGGGTGGAGACATGAGCATAGGTATTGCCTCTGGGCGTCACTTGGCTTTACTAGAGTCTAAAGATGGTTTTGATAAGCTTAAGCTCACGTATGCCAACATGACTGATGGTCAAGGCTTCTACACTGAAATTGGTGGTAACAAGGACATACGAAATGTGAGCGCTGGCTATATAATGACATTTAAGTTCGATGCCTTGGTAATATATCCAGTTGCAATGTTAGGGTACACAAATAACGAAGTGATCGACGATTATGATATGACATCAACAGTGGGGTGGTATACACGCTATAAATTTGGAGATAACTTTCACCTAGGTCTCGATCCTTTTTATTCATCTCAATATGGTACTGAATATCTCGACAGTTTATCGACAGATCTGTTTATCGGATATCAACATGGCCGTCATCGATTCAGAGTGGGTGTTAATATGCTTAGTAATGATGAAGAGCAATATTTTGCTAATTATAAAGTCGCTTTCTAGCTCCGATTCTTAGCATAAGCAACAGAATATAATATTCGTAATCTCTATATTAATTTTTTATCTGGCAGAGTGAAATGATTATCTCTGTCTACCTCAACAAGAGCAAAAACGGTTGGAAGAAATAAACCGCCTCCCAATCGTTTCTCTGTCTATGCATTCATTGATGGCGCGATATGCTCTTTCTCTCAATCCGACTAAACACATGTTCCTAATTCAGCATTAGCTATTCACGCTTTAGCCCGTTAACAGCTCAGTATGGACTTCGTTTGTTCAAGGACGAGCTCTCGGAACCATTGATGAGCTTGGCTGTTTAATGTTCTTTTATGCTCGATTAAGTAGACGTTTAGATCTAAATCGATACTCTGATGCGTTAATGGAATGGGAATGAGTTCATCACTCACTTGTCCGAGCAAGTTGGAGGAGACCAATATTGTTGGCGTTTCTTTCATCACTTTTATCAACGTGCTGAGTTGACCGCTTTTAAAGACAACATCTCTGCATATACCCTGGCTTTCTAAATATTGATCCACCGGGTTATGCGTTGCCGACATGGAACGAATATCCAAGTTTAAATCAACAAAGCGGTAGTTTAGACAATCCTCGAGGGTAACCGAGTCTTTTCCTGTTAAAGGATGTTGTCTGCACGCGTAAAAAACAGGATAGATTTTACCTAGCTCCGTACAGAGAAAATCAACTTCATTCGTTGGCTTCTCTAGATGCAACGTAAAATCTATCGTTCTCTCTACTAATTGTTGTGTTGGGTTTTTTGTCGGAGGGTATTCGACCAAACTCGCTTTAGGAGCTTGATTAAAGAGCGCAATACTAAGTTTTCCGCATATCAATTCGCTCATTAGAGGGGGAGCAGAGATAGCAAATGTATGCTCGCAGTTTTTAGGGCTGAATGAACTGGAGTCGACAATGTCTTTGATGTTTGAGAGTACTTCACTGATTGCCCCCTCAAGCTCTATTGCTTTTTGTGTTGGAACTAGGCCACTTGACTCCCGATAGAATAGGGGGTCATGAAACACGTCTCTTAATTTTCCTAAAATTCGACTCATTGCCGGCTGGGAGATATAAAGGGCAGAGGCAGCTCGAGTTACATTTCTCTCTTTTAATAGAACACTTAAAGAGACCAAAAGATTGAGATCAATACGAGATAACTCTTGTTCGATAGTTTTCATAGCATCCTTAGAAAACGTTCATATACGGAAAATCGATAAAGATATTATCGAATTATAGGATAGCTTAGTTATTTAAGGTAGTCTTTGGGTTCAAGAGTTTGAAGTAGAGTGGTTTACTTTATCGGTTAATATTATTTGCGTGATGTGTCTGCTGTTAAAATAAAAGGCCACGTTTAGTGACCTTTAAGATTTTATTATTTTTCTTTTACGAATGGTAAAATTCGATAACCATTCTTGACCTTTTGACTAGGGATGTAATGGCGGAATGCTAAATTAAATTCATTTGATTTATTTTCAGTTTCTAAGTTATTTAGTGCATCAGAACCACATCCAAAGCTAACAGTGTAAGTGCCATCCGCGTTGCGCTCTGCAGTATTAGAGCTGATATTGGCTACGTCATTGAACATGAAGCCTTGTTTGTTATAGACAGTTACAGACCAAAACGCTTGGTCTTGAGGGGCTTCAAATGTTGCTTGATAACACTTGTTGGTTGGGTAGTTGCCTGATACTTCATAAATGTTATCAACCATTTGTGCTCCACCCCAACCAATAGCGGCGCCAACCGCATATTTTTGTTTGGTAAAGAGCTCCTTTGATGCATCGTTTGGAGCGGTAAACATGCCTACGAGTGCTGATGCCCCTTCACGTTTGAAAATAGCGGGCATTTGAGCTTTAAGAGCATTCTCTGTTTGTTCAAAAGAGGCTTTATTCACCTGTTCTGCAGTGAATTCTTTATCTGATTGCGCCGTGATGACCATCTTGTCTTGTATGGCGTGGGCTTCAGTTTTTGTAAACGTAGAGTCTAGGCGAACAATAACGTAGAGGTGGTCACCTTTCGTCGTGCTGAGCTCAAACGTGCCTGAGCCATATTGCATTGGCAAAATACGATGGTCTTCAGTGACACCTTGAATAGACATGTATTTGCCTTTTGGTATCTCCGGTAGGGAAATCGTTGCTCCCTTCGATACATCTATTACCGCTAAGGAGTAATAAGTGTCTCTATTCATTCGCACCACATCTTGCTCGTCCAGAGGGGTTAGTTCACGCTTGTGGCGAAAATTGTTTACCCCTACAACTTCTTGGTTTTTTACAAACTGACGAGCTGATTCGAGGGTGGGGTAGTTTTCTGATGTCGTAATAATACCATCCTGATCGAAGTAGTCGCTCAGAGTAGTCACTTCCGCAGAAAATGTTGGAAGTGATAACAGGCTGAGTCCAGCCGCGACGGAAATTGCTATCTTTTTCATGTCGATTCCTAGTAATTATTGGATTTTAAAAAGGGGCCAAATAAGACGAGTTAACATTATTTTATTTTTCTATTTTATTGAAGTGATTAATACTGATAATTGATATTACTAATTTGCATGGAGATTAATCTAAGTTCTATTGACTGTCTGAAGTGCACTAGATAATACTTATGATGTATTTACTATCAGGTCAGATGTTTTCTATTTAAATTAGTTATTATCTTTTCTGTTTGTTATTAAATTAATTATTGGCGGTAGTTCGGTTTGAATACATCATTAAATAATATTCTCTTTATTAAAAAGCAGTTAAAGAAATCAGTGATTGGTCAAGAAAATATGGTGGATACCTTATTAATTGCATTGCTGACAAATGGTAACGTTTTACTTGAGGGATTACCTGGCACAGCCAAAACTCGATCTATAAAGGCGTTATCTAAGATCCTAGATGTCACTTTGGGGCGTGTGCAGTTTACACCTGATCTTTTGCCGTCAGATGTAACTGGTACAGAGGTATACCAAGATGTTGATGGGAAACCAACGCTAACGTTTCAAGCGGGACCAGTGTTCAACAATTTATTACTGGCAGATGAAATAAATCGTTCCCCAGCGAAGGTGCAAGCTGCACTGCTAGAGGCCATGGAAGAAAGACAAGTTACGGTAGCGGGAAAAACTTACCGGTTACCAGAGCCTTTTATGGTGCTCGCGACGCAAAACCCAGTAGAGCAAGAAGGGACCTACCCATTGCCAGAAGCGCAGATGGACCGATTCATCATGAAAATTAATCTCGACTATCCCAGCTTTATGGCAGAAGAGCAGATAATAAAGATGGTTAGGAATGAAGAGACTCCTCAACTCGATGATATTCAAAGAGTTGATCCTCAGTGCCTTTTTGAGGCTCGAGAGCAAATTCGTGAGGTTCACTGCAGCGATGATGTGTTGAAATATATTGTGGCCATCATTGTTGCAACTCGAGAGCCTGAAAACTACGGAGAATCTGAGCTGGCCAACTGGATTGCTGTGGGGTCAAGCCCTAGAGCTACTATCGCTTTGGATAAGTGTGCTCGTGCGATGGCGTGGCTAAAAGGAAAAGATTTTGTCGACCCAGATGATGTGCGCTCAGTGGCCCATAGCGTGTTAAGACACCGGTTAATACTTTCTTATAAGGCGTTGGCGGAGGGCATCAACTCTGATCGAGTTATCGATGAAATCTTAACGTATGTTGCTGTGGCATAGGGGCATTAAACATGACGTTACGTTCTTTTTTAAGTGGCTCGGTCGTCAAAGCTGACGAACAAGATCCAAACATCTACACATCGCTCAAGTCATTGCAAAGTATGAAGTTTAAAGCGACAGGTTTTGACTTCCTTCCTCAACAGCCAATTAATAGCTTACTGGCAGGACGCTATATTTCTAAGTTGAGGGGAAGAGGTTTGAACTTTGAAGAGATGCGTCACTATCGAGTTGGAGATGATATTCGAACAATGGACTGGAAAATAACGATGCGTACAGGGAAACCGCACGTAAAGATATTTTCTGAGGAGCGCGAAAGGAACGTATTTTTGCTCATCGACCAACGAAGCAATATGTTTTTTGGTAGTACTCATAAAATGAAGTCTGTGATTGCTGCTGAGTTAGCGGCACTTATTGCTTGGAAAGTTGTGGGCTCAACCGACAAAGTAGGCGCCATTGTTTACAACGATTTCGAAGCAACTTCCTTTGCACCGCAACGTAGTGCCAATCATGCGCTCAAGCTTCTTAACCAAGTCGTGATGATGAATCACCAGCTAAGAGTCGGCGTGGCTCGAAGTTCGGAAACAAAGATGTTTGCAAAGCTTTTCCACCAGATAAACCGGGTAGTGAAGCATGATGGCTTAGTTATTTTTTTGACTGACGGGTATGGCTACAACACACACAGCGAAGAGCACATTAAAACACTATGCCAGCACAATGACGTAGTGTTTTGCCACATCTCTGATCCGTTGGAGCATAGAATGGCTGAACTGGGTAAAGCTGTGTTTAGTGATGGTCTCAAACAAGTCGCTCTATCAGGGCGAGATCAGCAGTTGAGAATCGAGTTTGCACAGGATGTTACTCGGGCGATAGAGCAGTTCACTGATACTGCACGTAAGTATCGAATCCCTGTTCTGAATTTCAATACGAAAGCACCTTCCGATGGTCAACTTAGAAAAGCACTCAGTGCTTACCGCCAGGTTTGTTAAATAGGGAGAACATGTTGTATGCCTACATCGACCATACCTGAGCTCACCTTACCACTAGGAACGAATCCTTTGCTCACCAACCTAGCAGAGGTCGGTGGACCTGAGACCATTTCATGGTTGCCTAATGCGCCTGGTTGGTTCGTGTTACTGGGAATTTTACTTTGCTTTATTACGTTTCGACTCTTTCTTCGAGTGAAAAGGTACTTTGCGAATATTTATCGACGTGCTGCATTAAAGGGACTTCAGTGCCTACAGAATTTGGAGTTAGGTTCAAGTCGGTTACCTCAGTTATTGAGGCGCACTGCACTCTATGCTTTCCCTCGAGAAGAGGTTGCCCCTTTGATTGGTAAAGATTGGGAGAAATGGTTGGATAGTCATTGTCCCGGCAGCCAATTTTCGACGCAATATTCGGGGCTACTTGCCACGCTAGCCTATAGCGGGGGGAGAGGGCTGTCTGACCTGAAAAGGCAAGAATGTTTTAAGGCTGTCCGCCATTGGATCCAACACCATGAGGTGAAGCATGATTGAATTTGATGCTCCGTGGGCATTTGCGTTGGTTGTGTTACCTTACTTTGTATATCGTTTTTTGCCACCTTACCGAGAGCAAAAAAGTGCATTACAAGTTCCGTTTTTTGAACGGCTACTATCTGTTTCTGGTGAAGAAGCGTCAGAGGCTGCCAGTCTACTGCAACGACGCAGAGTGCAGTGGGCGTTAGTTATCATGAGTTACTTGGCTTTAGTAACTGCTCTAGCTAAACCGGTGTGGCTTGGGGAGCCTATTCAGCAAAAGAAGTCCGCGAGAGAAATTATGGTCGCACTGGATTTGTCTGGCTCCATGTCCGAGAAAGATTTTACAGATAAACAAGGGACTAAGCATGATCGTTTAACGATCGCTAAACAAGTGTTGCGTGAGTTTGCATCACGTCGTCAACACGACCGTTTAGGACTCATTCTATTTGCTGACGCTGCTTATGTGCAGGCTCCTTTTACCGAAGATATCGAAACATGGCAATCCTTATTGAGGGAAGTGCAGTTGGGGTATGCCGGGTTTCAAACTGCATTTGGTGATGCAATTGGGTTGGCCATCTCTGTTTTTGAACAAGAACAAAGCGAGCAGAGGGTATTAATTCTATTGACTGATGGAGATGATACAAGCTCGACAATGCCTCCTCTAAAGGCCGCGGAAATCGCTGCCAAATATAATGTGAAGATTTATACCATCGCAATAGGAGACCCAAGTACTAAAGGCCGATACAAAATGGATCTCACCACGCTCGATCAAGTAGCTTCGATGACTGGAGGTAGAATGTTTCACGCTATGAGTCGTCAGGATTTAGAGCAGGCCTATTTAGCTATTGAACAGATGGAGCGACAAGAGTTTGAGTTGTTGACTCATAGACCTAAACATAGCCTGCACCATTGGGTGTTTGGTTTTAGTTTTATAACCCAACTATTCGCGTTGATGTTAATCATCCTTACACGTTTTATTGCGGGTTTACGTCGCAAGAAGAATTTACAGACTATTTACCAGCATGCAATAAAAGGGGAGAGACAGAGTGAGTGACCTGCTTATTTTCTTTGATGGTGGAACACTATCTCAGTTCCATTTTATACGACCTTGGTGGTTGATCGCGTTTTTCCCAATGATGGGCCTGTATTACATTCTGAAAAAACAAGATGATGTGATGTCTCAATGGGAAGGAGTGATGGCTAAAAATGTGCTTGAACACCTTACTATTAATCGCAGTGCTCACCGTTTTGTTACCCCTAACCAGCTTTTTGTTTTGTTTTCAATTTTGGCGACTTTAGTCATGGCCGGGCCGTCTTGGAAACAGCAATTGTCCCCGTTTTATGAAGATGATTCGCAGTTGATTATTGCTTTGGATGTGTCTACCAGTATGAACATCGCCGATATCGAGCCTACTCGTTTAGCACGTGCGAAGCATAAAATTGCTCAGTTAATTCAGCAGCGAGGTGGCGGTAAAACTGGGCTGATTATTTTTGGCGGTAGCGCGCATGTTGCTATGCCAGTAACAAGAGATGGAGACTTAACACGATATTTTTTAGACGTATTAGATGACAGCTTACTACCTAATAAAGAGAGCCACCCTGAAGTGGTGATTTCACCAATTGTGGAGTTGCTGAACCAAGCAAAATCGCCGTCGAGTGTGCTGCTAGTAACCGATAAAACAAATACGCTAGCCATAGAGAAACTCGAAGATGAGTTTAGGAGCCTTGAGCATCAAGTTATTGTTTGGGCGATGAGGGAAAGTGTGCAAAGTGGCAATAGCTCATTTCCTGAAAATACCTCTAAAAGCAGTCAGATGCAGATAAAAAACTTATCAAAGTTAGCCGAGGCCGGACATGGAGAGTTAGTCATGTTTACCCGCAATGGTGATGACGTGGCACAAGTGCAAAGCCTAGTTAAAAGTAATCTATTCGCGGTAAGTGACGAGCAACGGCCATGGCTTGATGCAGGCTACTTATTACTTTTAATTTTGCTGCCAGTGCAACTGATGTGGTTTAGACGTGGTTGGACATTGCAATGGTAAAGGAGTTGGTCTTGATGAATAGAAATCCCACCTACTGTGCTTTGGAAAGTAATAACTTAGGTATAAAGAGCCGGCTAAAATCGTTGAGTTCATTAGCACTGAAAATGTTGCAGAAGCATAAAATCAAGTTGGTTGCTTCATGTTTACTTTCTTTACCCGCATGGTACTGGTTTTCGCCGACTTCTTTTTACCAAGCGTGGCTTTCGAAAGACCAACAGGCGATGCTTTATTTTAAGCAAGGCAACGTGAAAGAAGCGGCTCTCTTATTTGAAGAGCCTGAATGGAAAGCATATAGCACCTATTTATCTGGTGACTTTACTGCTGCAATCGAGCTGTTAAAAGTCATTGGTATTGATAGAGCGCAATTTACTCTAGCGAATGCATATGCTCACTCAATGCAATTTGAACTCGCATTACCGATATATGAATCCTTCAAGGGTGAGAAAGGTTTTGGAATGGCAGCTAAGAATAATATAGCGGTGATTAAAATGGCGATAGAGAAAATTAAAAATGCACCGCCAGAAAAGAAGGGGACAGAACGGTTCATTGATGATCGTCAAACTGTTCGTGATGAAGACAAGGAAGTGAAAAGCAAGAGAACAGCAGTCACTGATCAGTTATGGCTGAAACAAGTGCGTCAAAACCCTTCGACCTTCCTAAGGCAGAAATTCCAGCAGGAGTATGCTAATGAGCACTTATAATCAGCTATGTTTTTATACGTTGCACTATTATAGATGGAATTACTGTCTCAAAGTATGTCTCCTGACTTTCATCAGCGTAGTGTTGTGCTCACAAAGCTTTGCGAGTCAAATTCAACCGACCATGAAGGATTTAATTGCAGAGAAGCGAGTACGCATCAGTGTTTCCCCTCGCATAGACAAAAGCGTTGTACCTAAAGAGCGGATAACTTTTGACGTTAAGGTTGAGAGTCAATTCCCTTTCAACAGAGATATGGTGCTTCCTTATTTGAATATTTCAGATACGGTTATCGTTAACGAAAAGTCACCGGTGGTTCGCTCGACATATCGACGCGGTGGTAAGACATGGTACACACAAACATCAACGTTTCCTTTATATGCAATGCGCTCAGGTGATTTCGTACTGAGTAGGTTTGACTTGCCTCTATCAGTGACAGTACCAAATGGAGATGTAATAGAGGGAAGCATTGAAAGTCATTCAGTGGAGTTTTATGTCGACAACTTTGGAGAATCTGAGGCATTAATGCAAAACGGGGTTGTTTCAGACAAAGCAACCTTGTCTTTATCGATGAAACAAAATAAAGAAAAAATGTCGACAAAGGATGTGTTTGAAGTTGGTCAAGCTGTGACTTTGACTTATCGAGTATCAGTAGAGAACTCGCATAGCATGTTATTGCCGCAGCTAAAAATTGAGGATGTGGACGGTATTATCGCTTACAGAAAGCCAGCAAATAAGGAAGACATTCTTAACCCATTAACAAATGATAATACCGCTGTACTTTCTCAATCGTTTACTTACGTCTTTCAGAATGAGGGTACCTTTAAACTACCCGAAAAAACGCTGAGTTGGTGGAATACCAATACAAAGAGAGTAGAAACTCTTAAAACTTCACCACTAACATTTCAGGTTGGTGAGCCGAGTATTGCAGAAGAAGTAAAGGCAAACGTATTGCAATGGTTTGGTCGCAATTTCTATACAAGCAAAGGTTCGATTTCATACTCTGATTATGTAGTGGCGATCACTCTTTTTTTAAGCTTTCTCTCATTCTTACTGTTTGCCTATCAACGAGGGGAGGTTAATAGGCAAGATGAACAACGGATGTATGAAAGTAGCGACTTAAAGCAAGCATTTTTAGAGCAGTGTGATCGTGCGGATTACATAGAAGCTGTACAAACGCTATATGATATTGCCACCAAATTAGATGTTTCACGAGCGTCGCTGAGTCATGTTTTAGATAAGGAGAGCAACCACATTTGGCAAAAAATACTAGCAATGGCGTTTAATGGAAACGCTGCACGCTCAATATCACAAGGCGAAGCGCAAAAGCTAATTCACGCCCTTACTGCCAGTGGTGTTAGTAGACCAACCAAATTTAAATTCGATTGGAAACTTAACCCAGTGAGTGAATAGTCAAAATGGCTAGCTTCTAGTTTGAGGGAGTTGTCAGTCATTGTCGCGAGGTGGTGGGGGACAGCTCTAAATTTTCGTCTTTTGATGGAATTCCTCCTGATGAAGTTTCAATGACATTTTAAAATCGCTCTTTGCATTCTAAATGTGAGCTATGTACAATCCTTGTTCCGATGAAGGTCCGGTATTCGTGTTACTGAGCGACCGTCATCGACCCTCGAAATATCTTCTAATTTGAATAACATGTGTTGCTTGGTGTGCAACACCACTGTAAAGGACATAGCATGCCTATTATTACTCTTCCTGACGGCAGTCAGCGTCAATTTGACAACCCAGTTTCTACTATGGAAGTTGCGCAATCGATCGGTCCTGGTCTTGCAAAAGCAACTATCGCTGGTCGTGTAAACGGTAACCGCGTTGATGCGTGTGATCTAATTGAAGAAGACGCAAGCCTAGAAATCATCACAGTAAAAGATGAAGTAGACGGTCTAGAAATCGTTCGTCACTCTTGTGCTCACCTTCTTGGTCACGCTCTAAAGCAGCTTTACCCTCAAGCTAAAATGGCGATCGGTCCAACCATCGACAATGGCTTCTACTACGACATCGACCTAGACGAGTCTCTAACGCAAGACGATCTTGAAAAGATTGAAAAGCGCATGAAAGAGCTAGCGAAAACCAAGTACGAAGTTGTTAAGAAAAAAGTAAGCTGGCAGGAAGCACGTGATACGTTTGAATCACGTGGCGAACCATACAAAGTGGAAATCCTAGACGAAAACGTATCTCGTGATGATCGTCCAGGTCTTTACCACCATGAAGAATACATCGACATGTGTCGCGGTCCTCACGTTCCTAACATGGGCTTCTGCCAACACTTCACTTTATTGAATGTTGCAGGTGCTTACTGGCGTGGTAACAGCGACAACAAAATGCTTCAACGTATCTACGGTACAGCTTTCCACGATAAGAAAGCACTAAAGGCGCACCTAACTCGCTTAGAAGAAGCGGCGAAGCGTGACCACCGTAAGCTTGGTAAGCAACTAGACCTATTCCACATGCAACAAGAAGCACCGGGTATGGTGTTCTGGCATCACAATGGTTGGTCTATCTTCCGTGACCTTGAAGTATTCGTACGCTCTAAGCTAGATGAATACGGTTACCAAGAAGTAAAAGGTCCACTAATTATGGATCGCGTTCTTTGGGAACGTTCTGGTCACTGGGACAAATACGCAGATGCGATGTTCACAACTTCTTCTGAGAACCGTGAATACGCACTGAAGCCAATGAACTGTCCAGGTCACGTACAGATCTTCAACCAAGGTCTAAAATCGTACCGTGATCTACCGTTACGTATGGCAGAGTTCGGCTCATGTCATCGTAACGAGCCATCTGGTGCATTACACGGCATTATGCGTGTACGTGGCTTTACTCAGGATGACGCTCACATTTTCTGTACTGAGAGCCAAATTCAAGAAGAAGTAACAAATTGTATCAAGATGGTGTACGATACATACCAAACATTTGGTTTCGACAACATCGTAGTGAAACTGTCTACTCGTCCAGAGAAACGTGTAGGTTCAGACGAAATCTGGGATCAATCTGAAGAAGCATTGAAACAGTCTCTAGAATCAATGGAAATTCCATACGAGATTCAAGAGGGCGAGGGTGCATTCTACGGTCCTAAGATTGAATTCACGCTATACGATTGTCTAGACCGTGCGTGGCAGTGTGGTACTGTTCAGCTAGACTTCAACCTACCAGGTCGCCTAGGTGCAACTTATGTAGGTGAAAACAATGAACGTCTTGTACCGGTAATGATTCACCGTGCAATTCTAGGTTCACTAGAGCGTTTCATTGGTATCCTTATCGAAGAATATGCTGGTTTCTTCCCAACTTGGTTGGCACCAGAACAGGCAATTCTTATGAACATTACTGATAAACAGTCAGATTATGTTCAGGAAGTAGTACAAAAACTACAAAAAAGTGGAATTAGAGCTAAAGCGGACTTGAGAAATGAGAAGATTGGCTTTAAAATCCGCGAACACACTTTGAAGCGTGTACCGTATATGCTTGTTGTTGGTGACCAAGAGATGGAAGCTGGCGAAATCGCAGTACGTACTCGTAAAGGTAAAGATCTCGGTAAATTTAAAGTGGATGACTTTATCGCATACATCCAAGACGAGATCTCTAGCCGTAAGCTCAATCTGGAGGAATAAGCTATTAAAGGCGGAAGACGCGGCCAACAGCCGGTAAAACAAAACCCACACCGTATGAACGGTGAAATTCGTGGCGTTCGTGAAGTTCGACTAACTGGCGCTGACGGTGAATCAGTTGGTGTTGTATCTATTCAAGAAGCGATCGCAGCTGCTGAAGAAGCAGGCATGGATCTTGTGGAAATCAGTCCTAACGCTGAGCCGCCAGTCTGTCGTGTTATGGACTACGGCAAATTCCTCTTTGAAAAGAGCAAATCTGCTAAAGAGCAGAAGAAAAAGCAAAAGCAGGTTCAGATTAAGGAAGTAAAATTCCGTCCTGGAACTGATATTGGAGACTATCAGGTAAAACTACGCAACCTGACGCGTTTCCTTGAAGAAGGCAACAAAGTGAAGGTAACAATTCGCTTCCGTGGCCGAGAAATGGCACACCAAGACATCGGTGTTGACGTTCTTCATCGCTTGAAAGAAGACACTGTAGACTTTGCTGTAGTGGAATCTTTCCCAAGTAAGATCGAAGGTCGTCAGATGATCATGGTTCTTGCCCCTAAAAAGAAGTAATTAACGGCTCATCAAGTAATTAAGACCTGGCCGTTTCCCTTTTAAAGGTAAACAGCCGGGTTTTGTTCGCCCTAATTACGTTGTTTATTAAACCTACTCAATGCGGAGTTATTCATCATGCCTAAGATGAAAACCAACAAAGGTGCTGCTAAGCGTTTCAAGAAAACTGCTGGTGGTATTAAGTACAAGCACGCTACAAAACGTCACATCCTGACTAAGCGTACTACTAAGAACAAGCGTCAGCTACGTCCAAATGCACTTCTTCCACGTTGTGAAGTTGCAGCAGTTGTTCGTATGTTGCCATACGCTTAATTCTTTATAGTTATCAATCGTTTA
This sequence comes from Vibrio sp. M260121, assembly GCF_036533715.1. Taxonomy (NCBI): domain Bacteria; kingdom Pseudomonadati; phylum Pseudomonadota; class Gammaproteobacteria; order Vibrionales; family Vibrionaceae; genus Vibrio; species Vibrio sp. M260121. The sequence continues at coordinate 32,995 of NZ_JATABF010000052.1, forward strand.
GTTTAGGAGAAGCATAATGCCTCGCGTAAAACGTGGTGTACAAGCTCGTGCACGTCATAAGAAAGTTCTAAAACAAGCTAAAGGTTACTACGGTGCACGTTCACGTGTTTACCGCGTAGCTTTCCAAGCAGTTACTAAAGCTGGTCAATACGCTTACCGTGACCGTCGCGCTAAGAAACGTCAATTCCGTCAACTATGGATTGCACGTATCAACGCAGCATCTCGTCAAAATGGTCTATCTTACAGCCGTTTCATCAACGGTCTTAAGAAAGCATCTATCGAGATCGACCGTAAGATCCTAGCGGACATCGCAGTATTCGACAAAGCAGCATTTGCTGTTCTAGTTGAAAAAGCGAAAGCTGCTCTTTAATTAGCAGTTTAGGATTAAGAGAAGGAGAGCATTAGCTCTCCTTTTTTATTGCCTAGTGTTTTTCCTGCTTTGATATGACCCCAATAAAGTAGACACTCAATATTGGAATTTGAGTGCGATGAAAGTAAAAACTGTCCGAAAACATTCAGAAGGTTTCAAGAAACAAGCTGTACAGCAATCTTTAGATTCTCCTGATACCGTAAAATCAGTGGCGAAGTC